>NZ_JAMXXL010000011.1:0-96074 GCF_024129685.1 Acinetobacter lwoffii
GAAATTATCAAAGTTCTGTTGCTTTAGCCTGTATATTTTTATGGCTACCTTTATAGGGTTAATTATGAACAGTAAATGTCAACAGACCCTAATTTATAATTCTTTTTTTCAAAAAATCGATACTATTAAAAATTCTTTCAAATAAACAATAAATAATTGAATTTAATATATTTTTAAAAATCTCTAAAAGAAGTTTATTCAAAATTAAAATATATAGATAAATGAAATCTAACCTATTCAATAGAAGTTATTTCGATTTATTTGATCGGCCTTTTCCAAGAATACTCAACTTTAATTTTTAGGATAAAATGATCTAAATAAGGGAGATTTTGCGAGGGATTTCAAAGTGTTTAGCGACATTTTTTATTTTTAACTATCTTGAAGTTTTCATTATGCAGTTCATCCATACTTCACTCATCATAGAGGCAAATCGTTGAAGACTAGTTAAGAAGCTAACCATGATAAATACATCCCAGTATCCAACATATATATCCTCATGCTGGATACTGGGAATCATCTCATTTATGCACTCAGTTGTTCATCACGCTTAAACACCAGTTCTCCCTTGAGTGAACTGTCTGCATCAAAATAATAGCCATCGCTATTAAAAGCTTTCAGTTCTTCGACATGATCAATTTTATTTTCAATCATAAAACGTGCCATGAGGCCGCGTGCTTTTTTGGCATAGAAACTAATCACTTTATATTTGCCATTTTTCTGATCCAGAAATACCGGCTTGATAATGTCTGCCTGAATTTTGCGCTCGTTGACTGATTTGTAATATTCATCAGAAGCAATATTCACCAGAATTTCAGAATTTGCTGCGGTTAAATCCTGATTAATCAGATCAGTAATGTGATGAGCCCAGAACTCATATAGATTATGCCCGCGGGAATTGGCCAATTTGGTTCCCATTTCCAGACGGTACGGCATCATCAAATCCAAGGGGCGTAAGAGTCCATATAATCCAGACAACATGCGTAAACGGTCTTGTGCATAGTGCAGATCTTCATGTTTTAAACTATAGGCATCCAGACCTGTATAGACATCGCCTTTAAATGCAAAAATCGCCTGACGGGCATTGGCTAAATTAAAATCCGGTTGCCAGTCATTAAAACGTGCGGTATTTAAAGTGGCAATTTTTTCACTAACACTCATTAAGCTGGAAATTTCTGTTGCAGAAAGTGTGCGACAAACGTTGATCAAGTCCTGTGAATGTTCTAATAATCTCGCTTGAGTAAATTGGTCAGTCGGTAATGGAGTATCGTAATCGAGAGTTTTGGCTGGAGAAATTAAAGCGAGCATGGCAACCTGGTCAAAAAATGATTAATCAAACTATATCAGTCTGCTTATTTTAATTCCAATTCATGTTTTTATTCACCATAATCGTTAAAATGCACGATTCTCCTGTTAATCATCGGTTTTTATATGCCCGAGCAAATTTTTCTTCAAGGGCCTGCGGGTCAGATTGAAGTTTTTGTGGATTATCCTCAGGGTGAAGTGAAAGGATTCGCGGTAGTTTGTCACCCCCATCCATTGCAAGGCGGTACACCACAACATAAGGTTCCGGTTTTACTGGCACAAATGTATCTGGAACGTGGCTGTATTGTGTATCGTCCAAGTTTCCGTGGTTCTGGTCAAAGTGAAGGTATACACGACGAGGGCTTCGGTGAAACGGATGATGTATTAGAAGTCATTCGGTTCGCTCGCAACCAGCATATTGCCCTGCCTTTTTATGCAGGTGGTTTTAGTTTTGGTGCGCATGTCATGGCAAAAAGCTATGCAGCCTTACCCGTAGAACTGCAACCAAAGCAAACCATTTTATGCGGTCTGCCAACTGCAACAGTGGCTGGTATTCGCCATTATGTTACGCCTGCAATTAAAGGCGACATCCTGTTCATTCATGGTGAAGCCGATGAAGTAACTTTGCTCTCAGATATGATTGAATGGGCAAAGCCACAACGCCATTTAGTGACCGTATTACCTGGTGCCAACCACTTCTTTACCGGCTATTTAAAGCAATTGCGGATCGCAATGACCCGGTACTTAGCGCTTGGCTAAATAAAAAAACCCATCAAATGATGGGTTTTTTATTAAAAGACAAAATCTTCTGCAAAAATTTCATACATCACAGCCCGATATTTAGGCTTATCGATGTAGCGGATAATTTTTCCGCCCAAGCGTTCTGCAATTTTACGGCTAGCCCAGTTTTCTTCTGCTACCGGGTAGCTTAAAACTTGAATCCCTAATGTATTGAAAGCATAAGCCACAACACAATGCACTACCTCATGTCCATAATGATGACCATGTGCAGTTTCACGAATCCAAATACCGACTTCAGGTATTTCATCATGAAGTCGATGCAAACCACATAGCCCAATAAATTCTTGTGTTTCAATATGACGGATAACAAATACATATTCTTTATAATCAGTCATATTTTCCAGCCAATTTTGCCAGACTGTTGCAAATCCCTGTTCAGATTGTGGTGGGTCCCACGCCATAAAACGTGTCAAACTCGGCGTAATTGAAACATAAGTTTCTTTGGCATCGGCTGATTTAAAACAATTCAGGATCAAGCGTTTACTTTGCAGTGTAGGCAAAGCTGATTGAGTCTGTTGAATTAGCTCTTCCATTCAAACTCGCTAAAGCGTTCCTGCTCTTTTAGAGAGGTTTCCACTGCCTGTGCAAGCTGATTAAGCAAACTTCTTTCGGTGATACGATCCAGCCAGTCCTGTTCTTCTTCAGGATATGAGGCAATCTCACAGACCAGATGCCCTTGTTCATCTCTGGTTTCGCAACTCACTGATAAAGGCAGCGCATGTTCTTCTACGCTGACGGCAACCTGAGCACCACTTTGGCTTAAGGTCTGAAAACCGTATTTACCTAATTTTTCGGCAAGTAAATGTGCTACATATTCCTGGGTTTCTTGACCATCCCGTGGTGTTTGGCTCTGGGTATTGGCCATGAATTTTAATTTTCGCATCGCTACTTCCAAATGGCTTTTTTCTTATATGGGTTTAGCATAAGCAATATAAACAAAACAGCCAAGCAAAAGCTTGGCTGTTTCACATAATTTTAAAAATTATTCTGACACTTGAATTGGCAATCCTGCGATTGAGGTCAATTCTGTGAAGGTCGGGAAACTGGTTGCGACCGTTTCAGTACCGACAATCTTGATCTGCTCCGAATTACGCAAACCGGCAATCGAAAAACTCATCGCGATACGGTGATCGTGATGCGATTCAATTTCACCACCCGTAAAGATTGGCGACCAGTCACCAGACTTGCCCTTACCTTCAATGATGATGCCATCGTCCGTTGGGGTACAGTCGATGCCCATGGTTTGAAGACCGTCGGCCATCACTTGAATACGATCCGATTCTTTTACGCGAAGCTCGGCAGCACCGGTCAGGATGGTTTGACCTTCGGCACATGCAGCCGCAATGAATAGCGCCGGGAATTCATCAATTGCCAATGGCACCTGATCTTCCGGCATATGAATGCCTTTTAAGGTACGTGTACCACGGATACGAATATCGGCAATCGGTTCACCGCCTGCAATACGCTCGTTTTCAACTGTAATGTCCGCACCCATTTGCTTGAGGATTTCGACCACACCAGTACGGGTCGGGTTAATGCCAACTGCTTCAAGGGTCACATCCGAGTTTTCAGTAATGGCCGCACCGACCATAAAGAAAGCAGCAGAAGAAATATCTGAAGGCACCTGAATATTGGTTCCAACCAGCTTTCCGCCACCTTGCAGTGAAATTCGATTACCTTCGGTTTTCACTTCATAACCAAAGGCACGTAGCATACGTTCAGTATGGTCGCGTGTTGGTTCTGGTTCAGTCACCGAAGTTTCACCTTCTGCCCATAGACCTGCAAGTAAAATCCCTGATTTCACCTGAGCAGAGGCCATTGGCAAATCGTACTGAATCCCTTTCAGGTTTTGGTTGCCGGTGATGGATACAGGTGGCGTACCTCGCTCACCAGTGGTCTGAATTTGCGCGCCCATTTCACGTAAAGGCTTGGCAATACGCTCCATTGGACGTTTAGACAATGACGCATCCCCTGTCATCACTGAATCAAATTTCTGTGCTGCTAGCATACCCGACAGCAAACGCATTGAAGTGCCTGAGTTGCCCATATAAATGGCAGACTGCGGCGCTTTTAAGCCTTGCATGCCAACACCATGAATGGTGACTTCACCATTTTTAGGGCCTTCAATGCTGACTCCCATATCACGGAAAGCTTGCAGTGTCGCTAGAGCATCCTCACCTTCCAAAAAGCCGGTCACATGTGTGGTACCTTCTGCAATCGCACCAAACATGATCGAGCGATGTGACACAGATTTGTCACCTGGCACGGTAAATTTACCCTGAAATTTCTTGGCACCCGGCTGAATGGTAAATTGTTGTGTCACTTTATTTTTCTCCATGAAAGGTTTCTTGGCGAGCATATGGTTGAAATGCTGGCGAGCTGCCTGCGCATGACTCAATAAGCCCATCAATGCGTGGGAATCTTCATCTTCAATCAATTTGCGAATAATCGCGAGCTGCTGTTCAAAGCCATCAACAGCATTCAGAACTGCTTTTTTGTTGGCAAAAAAGATGTCATGCCACATTTGTGGATCGCTAGCGGCAATTCGCGAGAAATCCCGGAAGCCACCGGCAGCATAACGAAATATATCTAAATTGTCTTCACGCTTGGCCAATTGCTCAACCAAGTTGAATGCCATGAGATGCGGAAGATGACTGGTATGCGCCAGCACTTCATCGTGCTTGTCGACATCCATACAAATCACTTCGGCTTTCGCCGCTTGCCACAGCTGAATCAGTTTATCGACGGCCCAGTCTGCACTGCTTGGCAGTGGCGTCAAGATCACCTTGTGATTGGCAAATAAATCAACTTTACCTGCATGCACCCCGGTATGCTCGGCACCTGCAATCGGATGGCCCGGTACAAAACCTTCAGGCAGTTCATCGCCAAAAACCGCTTTCGCTGCATCGACCACATTACCTTTGGTACTACCCACATCAGTAATAATGGTATTGGCAGATAAATAAGGCTTGATAGCTTCCAGCACCTTTTGCGTGGCACGTACCGGCAATGCCAGTACCACCAGATCAGCGCCTTTGACCGCCTCTACAGGATCGGCATAGCCTTCGGAAATCAGGCCAAGAGATTTAGCATCTTCCAAAGTCTTTTGTGAACGTGTCGATGCAACAATGTCATTGGCCAAATGCTCGGCTCGAATGACACGCGCCAGACTTGAACCAATCAGTCCAAGCCCGATAAATGCAACTTTTTCAAACAGTGGCTGCGACATGGTTTAAGCTTTTGCCTCTAAACCGAGTACTTTAGCCAATGCGCTCAAGAATTTCGCATTTTCTGCTTCAGTACCAATCGATACACGAATGTGATTAGAAATACCGACCGGACGCACAATCACCCCTTGCTTAAGCAAACCATTGAAGGTCGCTGATGGGTCTGCTTGTACATCTACCAGAATAAAGTTGGCACGTGAAGGTACATAGTTAAGACCCAAAGCCTTAAAGCCAGCTTCAAGTTGCGCCATACCGGCTTTATTCACTTCACGAGAACGCGCGATAAAATCTTCATCTTTCAGTGCAGCCACCGCAGCCACCATCGCAAGATGGTTGACATTAAATGGTTGACGAATACGGTTCAGGTAATCTGTCACTTCAACTGAAGCCAGAGCAAAACCAACACGTAGTGCAGCCAAACCATAACACTTCGACAAAGTACGGCTAACGATCAGGTTTGGATATTGCGCAAGGAATTTCAAGCTGTTGAAGTTTTCCGGGAAATATTCCACATAGGCTTCATCCAGAACCACGATGACATTAGCAGGAACTTTTTGCATGAAAGCTTCAAATTCAGCTTCTTCGAACCAGGTTCCTGTTGGATTATTCGGGTTTGCAATGAAAACGAGTTTGGTGTTGTCTTGAATGGCAGCCGCCATGGCTTCAAGGTCATGCGAAAAGCCTTTAGCTGGTACTTCGATCGCTTGTGCATTAATGGCTTGAGTTACCAATGCATAAACTGCAAAAGCATGCTGGCTATACACCACAGAATCATTTTCTGAAACGAATGCGCGGGCAAACATTTCCAGTAAGTCGTTTGAACCATTCCCCAAAGTAATCTGATCATGATTAAAACCAAACTGGGTTTTGATCTGATCTTTCAGGATAAAACCACCACCATCTGGATAACGGCCAATTTCAGCAATTTCCGCAGCGACCGCTTCTTTGACTTTATCTGAACAACCCAGCGGATTTTCATTTGAAGCCAGTTTGACGATATCGGTAAGACCCAACTCGCGCTCAAGTTCACTGATCGGTTTACCCGGTTGATATGGCTTTAATTTTGAGATGCCTGAATTGGCTGGAACAAACGACATTTTAGACTTCCAATTTTAGGTATAAAACAGTGGTCAGCACCCTCGCCCTGACCACGTATAGCTGACTTAAAGTACAGCTGCAGGATATGAACCGAGCACGCGAACTTCTTTAACCAAAGGACGAATTTCTTCAATGGCTGCTTTCACGTGTTCCTGCTCAATATGGCCTTCAAGATCAATGAAGAACACATAAGCCCATTTTTCAGGAAGTGCAGGACGGGTTTCAATGCTGGTCAGACTGATATTATGCTTGGCAAATGGCGCCAGAATTTCCAGCAAAGCCCCGGCACGATCATGTGCTGAAATCAGTAATGAAGTCTTGTCATTACCGCTTTGTGGCACTTTTTCACGGCCAATCACCAGGAAGCGTGTGGTATTTTCCGGATTATCCTCGATATTGCTATGCATGATTTCGAGATCATAAATGCTCGCAGCAATTTCAGAGGCAATCGCGGCAGAATGCCATTCATTACGAATACGGCGCGCTGCTTCTGCGTTGGAGCTTAAAGCGACACGTTCCACACCTGGATAATGCGCATCCAGCCACTTACGGCACTGTGCCAAAGTCTGCTGATGCGCATAAATCTGTTTGATGCTGTCTTTACGGGTATTTTCAGAAATCAGGAACTGATGGTGAATCGGTAATTCAACTTCGCCAATCACATTCAGGTTCGAGGTTTTAAAACAGTCCAACGTATGGTTGACCACGCCTTCAGAGGAATTTTCTACCGGCACCAGACCATAATGGGCACTGCCCGCTTCCACGTCACGGAAAACTTCATCAATGGTCGGTAAAGGACGAACCACAGCATCATGACCAAAGTGCTTGAGTACCGCAGAATGGGTATAAGTCCCGACTGGGCCAAGGAAAGCAATGCTTTGCGGCGCTTCGAGTGCCAGACAGGCCGACATGATTTCACGGAACAGACGTGCCATGGTGGTATCAGACAATGGCCCTTCATTACGTTCCATGACATTACGCAAAACCTGAGCTTCACGTTCTGGACGGTAAAACAGCGGATTCTCTTCTGAAGCAAACTTTGCTTTTGCCACAGCTTCAGCCAAACGTGCCCGGCGGTTAATCAATTGCTGAATTTGCTGATCAACAGAATCGATATCTTCACGAATTTTTGCCAAATCAAGAGAAGTCGTGGTGTTTTGATCGTCGTTGATCATTGTTCTGTCGCCCTTCATAAACCTTATCTGTTCAGTATAACAATAGTGAGCTTTCAAATGTTACGCAATATGACATTGGTAGATTAAGTCTTAAAAACATACAGTTGATTTTAACCGTTTATCGTTTTTAGTCATATCTGGTAACATTTACTTCAGCTTTTCTGCTTGATTTACATTATTAAATTGTAAAATTTGCCTGTCCATATTAACTGATTTTAAGGAAGATGAAATATCACTATTTCTTAGTCTATATAGCGGTTTTAAGCATAAGAAAATTAAAATAATTGCTTCGCAAACGTCATTTTTGAACCATTCATATCTAAGATAGATTTCACAATAAAATGCACACTCTGCAACCCCATTTTTATCGACTTCTCTTTGATTTAACTTATTTTTTTACATTAAATCACTACTCAATTACAAAGCAGAGACGATTTTTTGACCAATCATAGATAGTCTAACTTAAAACAAGCGTTTGGGTGTCAGTCATGCCAAAAAGAATAGCTGTACTTTTGACGAATAATTTTGAAGATCAGGAATATCTTGAACCCGTTGCGGCCTTGCTGGAAGCAAAGCATATCATCTGTAATATTGAGTTTAATGCAGGAAAAGTGGTCTATGGTCTGCATGGCTGTTCTGCAGTGACGATTGACCGGGACATCGAACAAATCAGTATTGATGATTTTGATGCCTTGCTGATTCCTGGCGGTGAATCTGCAGTTTCTTTATCTACCGATATGCGGGTGCTGCAATTTATCCAGGCTTTTAATCAAGCCAAGAAAACCATCTTTAGTTTATGTGATGCATCATTATTACTGTGTGAAGCAGATGTGCTGAAAAATCGAATTATTACCAGTATTCGCGCGCATGCCAGTCGCGTACAACGTGCCGGTGGAACGTATTATGATGCAGAACTGGTGAATGACAATAATCAGTTGATTTCATCGCGTCTACCCAATGATTTACCCATTTTTATTCATGAATGTTTGGATGTCTTAAAATCATAAAGTCTTAAAAAATATTTCTCATCTTGGCCATGTTCTCCCCCTATAAAAAAGAGTCCTTCGGGACTCTTTTTTTATGAGTGAGCTATTAACGTCCTAACAGACCACGTGCCACTATCTCTTTCATGATTTCATTGGTACCCCCATAAATCCGCTGAATCCGCGCATCAACGAAGAAACGTGAAATTGGATATTCAGTCATATAGCCATAACCCCCAAATAATTGCAGGAGATTGTCCGCGATTTTCATCTGCATATCGGTAGAAAAACTTTTCAATGCCGCTGCAGTTTCGACATCCAGTTTCCCTTGCATATAAAGCTCAAGATTCTGGTTATAAAATGCTGCGGTCGCCAATTCATCAATTTTCGCTTGCGCCAGTACAAAGCGGGTATTCTGGAATTGACCGATCACCTGACCAAAAGCCTGACGCTCTTTCACATATTGTGTGGTCACATCGATCGAGCCACGAATGGCGCCTAGAGCGGTGGCAGCGATGGCGGTACGCTCACGTGGCAATTCCTGCATCAGGTAAGCAAATCCCTGTCCCGGCTGACCCAGTAATTGGTCCTTTGGCACTTTAACATTGTCGAAGAACAGTTCAGACGTATCCTGAGCATGCAGACCAATCTTGTCCAGATTAGTGCCTTTTTTAAAGCCTTCCAGATGGGTATCGACCAGCAGCAATGAAACGCCTTTAGCTCGGGCTTGAGGATCGGTTTTGACCGCAAGCACTACCAAGTCAGCATGCTGACCATTGGAAATGAAGGTTTTTGAGCCATTTAACAGATAATATTCATCCTGCAAGATGGCACTAGTACGCATGGCTTGCAAATCTGAACCTGCACCTGGCTCGGTCATGCCAATCGCACCGACCACTTCACCGGTGACCATTTTTGGTAACCAGTATTTTTTCTGTTCTTCAGTACCAATATGCAGGATATACGGTGCTGCAATATCGGAATGACAAGACAGACCTGTGGCAATGGCACTGTATCCGGCACGTGCAGATTCTTCGATCAGCATCAAGGAATAATCGGTCGGCACCCCATAGCCACCATATTCTTCTGGAACATCGACACACAAGAAGCCATTTTCACCGAGTGCATTCCAGACTGAACGCGGCATCAGACCTTCACGTTCCCACTGGTCGTAGTACGGTGCGACATGTTCGTTCATAAAGCGTTTAAAATTATCGCGGAATAATTCTAGATCGGCATCGTAGGCAAGCATTCTATTGTCCTTGTTGTTTATCATTTTAGTTTCTTTTTCACAGACTATCGACTTTCCTGCTCCCTGTCATGTGCCGGCATTCATCTTTTTACTAACTTCACAGTCAATAAAAAAGGGAAGCCGAAGCTTCCCTTTTAGACACTAAAAACAGACTCAAACTTAGTGAGCGTTATTGCCTTCTTGCGCCATTTTTTCATCAATTTCTGCAGGATTCGCTAAAGCGTAGTTCAGCTTGTCCATATCCAACTGGCCAACCCATTTCGCAACCACTAAAGTCGCCAAAGAGTTACCGACCAGATTGGTCAAGGCACGAGCTTCAGACATGAAACGGTCAATACCGAGAATCAATGCCAGACCTGCAACAGGAATATTACCCACAGCAGCCAAGGTTGCTGCCATCACAATAAAGCCCGAACCAGTCACGCCTGCCGCACCCTTAGATGAGATCAGAAGTACCAGAAGCAGCGTAATTTGATGAGACAAGTCAAGTTGCGTATTGGTCGCTTGTGCAATGAAGATCGCAGCCATCGTCAAGTAAATCGACGTACCATCGAGATTAAATGAATAACCAGTTGGAATTACCAGACCGACCACTGATTTTTCAGCACCAGCAAGTTCTAGTTTCTTCAACATACGTGGCAGTACTGATTCTGAAGATGACGTCCCCAGTACAATCAGAAGTTCTTCGCGAATCAGGCGGATCATCTTCATGATACTGAAACCAGCAAAACGCGCAATTGAGCCTAATACGATGAAAATGAACAGTACACAGGTGATATAAAAACAAATGATCAACTGTGCCAGCTGAGCAAGAGAACCAATACCATATTTACCAATTGTAAATGCCATCGCACCAAATGCACCAATTGGAGCAAGTTTCATGATCATATTCACGATATTGAAGAACACATGTGAAATCTGGTCGATGAGTTTCAGGACTGGCTTGCCTTGATCACCTAGCTTATGCAGTGCAAAACCAAAAATGATCGCGAACAATAGAACTTGCAGGATTTCGCCTTCTGCAAATGCGCCCACAACCGTATTTGGAATGATGTTCATCAGGAAGTCGATAGTCGATTGTGACTCACCTGAAGCGACATATTTACTAATGCCACTGGTATCCAGTGAAGCAGGATCAACGTTCATGCCTACACCAGGCTTCACAATGTTAATCACGACCAGACCGATGACCAAAGCAATCGTAGATACGATCTCGAAGTAAAGTAAAGCCACACCACCAGTTTTACCGACTGATTTCATGCTTTCCATACCCGCAATACCGCTCACCACGGTACAGAAAATCACAGGCGCGATGATCATTTTAATCAGACGGATAAATGCATCACCAAGCGGTTTGAGCTGTTCGCCCAAGCCAGGGACATGTTGTTCTACACCATTGATAATTTGCGTACCACTAGGCGAAAAATGCCCGACCAGAATACCTGCAATAATGGCCACAATCACTTGAAAATACAGTGACTTATAGATTGGTTGTTTCGCCATAATAAATCTACTTGAACGATATCAAAAATAAGAAAGACCATTTTGAGGAATACACTGACCTATTCATCCCTTCTCGAATGAACTTGATCAAGTCTCAATAGGCTCAAGAGAATGTTCAAAATGATAATCAGCCATGCATTGAATCTGACACTCAAGTATCAGACCAAAGTATTAAATGGGAGAAAGAGATTAAGAAAAATTAAACAGACTCTAAAAATTGCCTAAATTTTACCGAATATTCAGACTAAATGCGCATAACTTATTAGGCGGTTGCTTATGTTTTAATCAGAATAGATTAGACATTAGTCGATAATCAGATTTAACTGATTGTTTTACGTATACTGAAAGGTTTATGGATTTCCATCATCTCCCTTGACATTAATATTTTCTGCAAGCTGTAAAAAGTTATGAATACCAAAAGAAATATTTATAAAGATTTCGAACATCCCTTTGCCCAATATGTACGCATTGTGGGTAAAGGGAAAAATGGCGCCCGCTCCCTCAGCTATGATGAAGCCTATCAAGCCTTCAGTATGATTTTGAAAAATGAAGTGCTGGATGTGCAGTTAGGTGCATTCTTGATGTTATTGCGTGTCAAGGAAGAGTCGGTAGATGAGTTGGCGGGTTTTGTACAGGCGACACGGGATCAGCTGAATTTCAAAAAACTGGATGTCGATCTGGACTGGTCTTCCTATGCGGGCAAGCGCAAACATTATCCATGGTTTATTCTGGCAGCGCTGACGCTGGCCAAGCATGGTTTTAATATTGTGATGCATGGTGCCTCAGGTCATACCATGAACCGCGTTTACACCGAGCAGGTGCTAACTTACTTAGGCTATCCAATATGTCAAAATGATGCCGAGGTTGAACAGCAACTGCAACAACAGCATTTTGCCTATATCCCGCTAGAAGTAATTTCTCCGATTCTGGCAGACTTGATTGCGTTGCGTAATGTTATGGGGCTGCGCTCCCCGATTCATACGCTGGTTCGTTTAATTAACCCATTTAATGCCAAAGCAACTCTGCAAGCGATTTTCCATCCAGCGTATCGTGGTTCGCACCAGCAAGCAGCCTTCCGCTTAGGCTATAAAAATAGTGCCGTAATTAAAGGTGAAGGTGGCGAATTCGAGCGTAATCCAGATGCCAAAACGCTTATCTGTGGCATTAAAGATGGTGAACTGTATGAGCATGAACTGCCAAAGCTCACTGACAACCGCAGTCCGATTGAAGAAGAACTGGATCTGGCGCTATTTAAGGCTGTCTGGGACGGTCAGCAAAGCCATGAATATGGCGAGATTGCAGTGATAGAAACCATGGGTATTGCGCTATATACCATGGGCGTGTGTGACAGCTTTGAAGCTGCGATGCAAAAAGCCAAAACCTTATGGGCGAATCGCCACACGGTTTAATCTTGTACAAAAGAAAAAAGCATTGTTCATTCACTGAACAATGCTTTTTTTTAATTGTATTGCTATTGGCTGGGAATTAAGCCTTAAACAAAACGAATCGGCTTGAATTCAGGTTCATTCTTGTGATGATCATCATCACATTCCTCACCTTCTTCTTTAGTACCGCGGTCGATATAACCGCTGCGCTCATTTTCAGGCAGGTTTTTCATTTCCCAGGCATAGACTGCCTGCATACAGGTCTGACGCTGTTCTGGTGTCAAGGCTACACCGTTTGGCCACTTTCCAATTTCGACTGCTGTTCTTAGGCGTTCAACAATCTCAGGATTGAGTACGGCAAGCATTTGTTCAATATTCATGATTTAATCCTGCTTAAAATAATCAAAGTCCTGATTCCACCCCAGTTTGGTTCGACAGGCATTATAAAAGTCATAACCCGGTGGATGCAGAAGATTCAGTTTAAAGGGATGCTTGCGAATATGGACGCTATCACCCACATTCAAAGACACACTGTGTTGTCCATCCGCACTAACCATCGGCAGTACGCGATTTTCACGAATCAGTAATTTAATTTCACTGTGTCCACCGACCACAATCGGGCGTGAAGACAAGGTATGCGGATGCATCGGCACCAAAGCAATCGCATCCATGCTTGGATGTACGATCGGGCCGCCACCAGAGAGTGCATAAGCTGTAGAACCAGTCGGTGTAGAGACTATCAGGCCATCACTGTGCTGACGATAGACATATTGTCCATCAATATTCAGTTCAAAATCGATCATATGCACCGATTTCCCTGAATGTAGCACCACATCATTCAGGGCAATGGCATCGTAAATCACTTCACCTTTGGAGCGAATTTCAACTTCGAGTAAAAAACGTCGCTCAGTCTGAAAGTCACCTTTTAATACCTGATCCAGCTTGAAGATCACTTCGGTCGGCTTGATATCCGTTAAAAACCCTAGACGACCACGGTTAACCCCGATCACCGGGGTATTGTACTTGACCAAGGCGCGTGCTGCATGTAATAGCGAGCCGTCACCGCCCACGACAATCACCAGATCCACCACCTCACCCAATAAGGCACGACTGACGGTTTGGGTATTTTGATAGGGAACAAGTTCAGCTGTCGCTGCATCAAAAACTGGGTGTAGGCCTAAATTGAGAAGATGATCGTGAATAAGGCATAAGGTTTCAACCACCGACGATTTATCAGGACGTCCTATTAACCCGATATTTCGAAAGGTCTTATGGGAAATTTGCACCAGTGTCGTCGCTCCGCTACGAATCCTGCTTATCATAACATTAAGCTATACCTGGATGACAATTTATAACAGTGCTTCATAGGTAGGAAATTATTTGAAATATATTCGAATTAAGGAGAAATTGTGGGGTTTCATTTTAATTTTAAGCGCATTTCTTGATTAAATATTGCAAAATAATGAAAAGCTTCGCATGATTAGCACAATTTCACAGGATCTTATAAGTATTTATGAAATCTGAACGTGGCATGGGGTTTCTTGCCTTAATTTTTTCTATTATTGTCATTTCTATCTTTGTAGCATTTAGTATCTATTTGATTAGATTAGACAATATTGTACGCGACAAGTTTGAAGGTCAGCGCTGGGATATTCCGGCCAAGGTCTTCGCACGTCCGATGGAAGTGTACGTGAATGCCCCAGTCAGCCTGCAGGATTTCCAACAAGAATTAAAATTACTCGGTTATAAAAATTCGGATAGTTATACCAAATCAGGCAACTTTGTCACCACGGGTAATACCCTGTATGTGCATACACGCGGCTTTGATTTTGGTGACCGGGTTGAACCGGAACAAATATTGAAAGTCAGTTTCAGCGGTGAACAGATTGCAGAAGTCAGCGCAACCAAACCGTCTTCAAGCGGGATTGCGCGTTTAGAACCTTTATTAATTGGCGGGATTTATCCGCAGCATAACGAAGACCGTGTGCTGATCAAGCTAAATAAAGTGCCTAAGCCCTTGATCGAAGCGCTGATCGCGACCGAAGACCGTAAGTTCTATGAGCATCATGGGGTTTCACCGCGTGGTATTGCACGTGCCGTAGTCAGCAATATTACCGGTGGTAAACGTCAGGGTGGTTCAACCTTGACCCAGCAGCTGGTCAAAAATTTCTATTTAACCCCTGAGCGCACCTTAAAACGTAAAGTGAATGAAGCCTTTATGGCGATGCTGATTGAATTGCATTATGACAAGAATGAAATTCTAGAAGCTTATCTGAATGAGGTAAATCTCGGCCAGAATGGTAACTACTCCATTAATGGTTATGGTCTGGCATCGCAGTTTTATTTTGGCCTGCCACTGCGTGAACTGAATATTTCCCAGCAAGCATTTTTGGTGGGTTTAGTCCAAGGCCCGAGTCTATACAATCCATGGCGCAATCCTGAAAGTGCGAAAAAACGCCGTGATATCGTCCTGAATAATATGCTGGTGATGGGCTATCTGACTCAGGAACAATATGAAAAAGAAACCGCACGTCCGTTAAATGTCATTTCAAAACCGACTTTAGGCCCTGCCCGCTTCCCGGATTTTCTGGATATTGTACGTCGTCAATTACGCACAGATTATCAGGAAACCGATCTGACCAATCAGGGTCTGCGAATTTTCACTACTTTAGATCCTTTGGCCCAAACCAGAATTCAGGACAGCTTTAAAGAGACGGTGGCGCGTTTAAGCAAATCCAATCCGGGTCGCCTGAAAGATTTACAGGGTGCGGTATTGGTATCGCATCCGGAAAATGGTGAGCTGGTGGCCGCAGTAGGTTCTACTCAAGATTTTACCGGCTTTAACCGTGCAGTCGATGCCAAGCGTCAAGTCGGTTCCCTGCTAAAACCGGTGATCTACCTGAGTGCCCTGGAATCGAACCGTTATCACTGGGCAAGCCCAATTGAAGACAGTGAAATCAGCATCAAGAGTGATGGCAAAACCTGGACGCCGAAAAACTATAGTGGTCGCGGACATGGTGTCATTCCAATGTCACAAGCCTTATCGCAATCTTATAACCTGTCCACTGTGCGTTTAGCACAAGAATTTGGTCTGTCCACCTTTATTAATCATCTGAAAAAATTTGGTGTGACCTCAGATATTCCATCTTATCCATCGATTTACTTGGGTGCGGTAGATATGTCCCCGATGGAAGTGATGAATATTTACGGCAACTTTGCTACAGGCGGCTTTAAATACCCAACCAAAGCCATCCGCTCTGTGGTGGATGCCAACGGCCGCTCTCTGGATCGTTATAGCCTGAGTGTACAACCGACCATTGATCCAGCTTCTGCTTATGCCCTGAATTATGGCTTACAACAGGTCATGTCGAATGGTACAGGTCGTGCAGCCTATAACAGCTTACCACGCAGTCTGAATCTTGCTGGTAAGTCCGGTACTACGAATGACAGCCGTGACTCATGGTTTGCCGGATACTCAGGTAATTATATGACCGTGGTTTGGCTCGGTCTGGATGACAACAAAGTCACTGGCTTAACCGGTTCTTCAGGTGCCCTGCCCGTTTGGACCAATGTCATGAAACAGTTGCGCCAGAAACCGGTGAATCTGCCACAGCCGAATGAAATCGAATGGCATTGGCTGGATCGTTATACGGGTTTGTTGTCTGCACAAGGCTGTGAAGGCGCCATGTATATCCCGATTTCGCGTCATGCCCTGCCAAATCAGGCGACTGCCTGCGGCATCTCGCACTATGCGACGGAACCTTATGATATTGATTCAGAACCTGCGCCATCTGATGCTGAACAGGATGATATGAGTCGCTACATACAAGAAAGTGAAACAGAAATAGAACGCGATCTTGAGAGCGAAACCCGTATTATCGCCAGTGGAAGTTATAGCCATTAATTGAGTCTATGTTTATGTTAAGAAAAATCCTCCCTGGTTTGCTCATCCTCAGTCTGGTGGGCTGCCAAAGTATCTCTGAGCCAGAAAAGCCAGTTAGCCCTGCCAAGCCTGCGACGGAAAAACCTAAGGCAAAAACGCCAGACGGCGTCGTGATTACGCCTTATGACCGTCCTGACATCAAACGTCAGAAAATTGTCATTCCTGAGCAAAAGCCGAAAAGCCAAAAGTTTGATGATGGCCGTAATCTGCCGGCTTTTAAGAGTCTGATGCAGCAAACCCAGCAGGCCTATACCAAGCAGCAGTTCGCTCAAGCTGAAGCTTCTGCAACTCAGGCACAGCGACTGGCCCCTCAAGCACCGGAAACCTATTTATACTTAGGCATGATCGCCAACCGTAAAAATCAGCCAGCAAGCGCCGATGCTTTTGCCTTACGTGGCCTGAGTTATGCACAATCTAGTGCCATGAAAAAGCAGCTTTGGCAAGTGCGCCTTAAATCTGCTCAGTTGCGGAAAAATGCCAAAGCGATTCAGCAAGCTCAACAGGCACTGAAAAAGCTTTAAGATAATTTTCTATAGAAACTGACTTACCAATAGAAATTTTGTTTTCTAAATCAAGTGTTTAAATATAGCGAATGCCGGCAATGCCATAAGCATGTTGGCTTTTTGCATAATCGAGCTCATCAGCCTTCATTCCGCCCAAAGCAAAAACCGGAATCTGTACCTGCTCTGACATTTGCTTAAATTGCTCCCAACCTAGCGCAGGTGTTTCTGGATGCGTTGCGGTCGCCAGTACCGGACTAAGTAAAGCCGCTTCACAACCGATCTGTTCTGCATGCATTAAAGCGCTCAGGTCATGACAAGCCGCCAGATAACGATAACCAGATTTCAATTCGCCTTGTTTCAAGTCCATCAATTGAGTCTGTTTTAGATGAATCGTGCGAATCGTCTGCTGCTGCAATTCATTCAGTTGTGACCAAAGCTGCTGATTAATAATTAACTTGGAGAGTTGATCTACCGGATACTGCTGTAATTGCATGATCCGTTCAGGCGTTGCTTCCACGCGCCAATACAACATTTGATCTGTATCTAGACTTGATAAGATATCCAGATCTTCAGCAATCTTGATGCGCTGCGGCCATTGCAGCTTTTGAATCATGGACTGATTGGCTTTCGGAAAATTCAACTGGCCAAGTTCTTCCCGGCTGTACCAGCGCCAAGGCTGTTTGATTTCAGCCAGTTGCGCAGGCTGTACTGAAGCATGGAAAATATGCAAATTGACGATGAGATCTTCATATTCATGGGAGATAAAATCAGAAGCATGCCAGCGTTCGATATCAACGCCCACCTCTTCAATCACTTCGCGGCGACAGGTTTCGACTAGCAACTCACCCTGTTCAACTTTTCCGCCTGGAAATTCATATTTATTGCCCTGATGCTGCTTGGCCTCACGCCAGCCGACGAGAACCTGATTTTGATAAAATAAAAGCGCAATTGCGACATGAATCGTAGCTTTAGTCATGATGTACAGAACCGTTAAAGTTTTACAGATTGTAAGCAAATTAGAGTTTTTTATAAATTGCTCAATATTTCGTTGACAGACCTATTCGATAATGATTATCATTTAAATCAATCCAAAACACACCACGGAGTCGACGGAATGAACGCCCCATTTAGCCTATTTACCCGTAACAATGATACTCACCATGCCTTGCCAATGCTGCACTCTAACAATTTGTTTGCACTGGGTCGTGAAATCCGGATCATGCATGCCGGCGAAGAATACCGCTTGCGTCTGACCCGCAATAACCGTCTTATTCTGACCAAATAATTAAATCAGTTCTAATAATAACAAACGTGGGAAGCAGCAGTATGAATCAGCGCATACTGCTTTTTAGTTTTTTAATCTTTGATTAGGATTCATGTTTAAAGCTCAATGACACTTTAAGTCCGCCCAACACCGACGGCGCATAATCAATTTTAGCTGCATGTAGTGCCATAATTTTCTGGCAAATGGACAGGCCTAAACCTGAACCCTGAGTTCGCGTACCCAAAGCCCGATAAAAACGTTCACCTAAACGTTCCATTACCTCATCAGCAATCCCCTCTCCTGAGTTTTCAATCAATAGTTGTATCTGATGCTGCTCAATAACTGTTCGGATCTCGACCTGTCCCTGTGGCAGCGTATAACGAATAGCATTGTCGACCAGATTGCGAATACAACTAAAAATCAGTTCTGGATTCGCTTCGATCACAGCATCCTCAAGGTTGAGATTCCAATGAATATCTTTTTCTTCTGCAAAAGGCTGCAAGGCCTGCAAAGCTTCCTGAACCAGATTTTTGAGATTAACCGTTTGCGCTGGTAATTGCTCTGTTCGTTCCGGATCGAGTCGTGCCAGTAAAAGTAAATTTTCCAGTACCTGCGTACCACGATTGACATCATTTTGAATCAGCTGCAATGCCTGAGGGAGCTGTGCATCATCTTGATATTTGCGTTTTAAAACCTGTAGACGCATTTGAATCGCAGACAGTGGCGAACGCAGCTCATGTGAAGCATCTGCAGTAAAACGCTGTTCAGCAGCCAGTGATTTCTCCAGCCGGCCGAGCATGGCATTCAACTGACGAATAATCGGTTGCAGTTCAGTGATTTCAGGATCAGGCGTTTTGAGAGGGCTTAGATCCTGAGCAGTTTTGGAACCAATCGCCCGGGAAATTTTGTTTAATGGCCGTAACTGGCGTTTGATCGCAACACGCAAAATCAGCCATTGCACTAGCCATAAAATCAATAAGATCCCGGCAAAGCCCAAAGTAGTTTGCCAGAGTTCATCGAAACGTACTGAAAGTGGCTGTACGATTTTGACCTGAAGGTCGTCATCTTCCGCAGTCAGTATCCGGATAAAATGACCATTTTCATAAGCAAACTGAAAGCCGTTGTTCTGTGCTTTTGGAATGGTATTAATTAATTCATCATCAATCGAAGTAGTCAGTACCTGTTGATCCAGCAACAAGGCATACTGGATATCAAACTGTTCACTGAGTTCATCGACTTGGGCGTCTTTGGCCTGGGTAACATCGCCAAGCAGTAACTCAGAAATTTGCTCCATTAATTCATCATGCAACTGACTGGCCTGATAACTGGAAATTCCCAATAACAGCAGCCAGGCCAATACTCCAGCCAATATCGAACTGAACAGCGCATGTTTGATCAGTTTAGTTTGCAAGGAAATAGCAGCTGACATAGGTTTATACCTCAGCCTTATGCATGCGATAGCCCAGACCGCGAATAGTCTTGATCATCTGGCTGCCGATTTTTTTACGCAGCTGATAGATAAATACTTCAATGGCATTACTTTCAATTTCATCACCCCAAGCGTACAGCGATTCTTCCAGCTGTTCACGGGTGACAATATGTTCAGGCTGCTGCATCAGCTTGTATAGAATTTGAAATTCCTTCGCAGTCAGATTCACAGCTTGACCTTCTTTAGTTAGGGTCTTGGCTTGAGTGTCCAGACTGAGATCCTGCCATTGCAGGATATGATTCGGTGTTTGCTGTTTCTGTCTGAGTTGGGCACGAACTCGGGCCGAAAGTTCTTCCAGACTAAAAGGTTTGACCAGATAATCATTCGCGCCTAAATCCAGACCTTCAACCCGGTCATCAATACTGTCTTTGGCCGTAATAAAAATCACCGGCGTATCTTGATGTTGGCTGCGCAAAATTTTCAGAATGTCATCTCCAGTGGCATTCGGCAGGCCACGATCCAGCAGAATACAGTCATATTTATGCTGCTCAATCGCTAGGATCGCATGATCACCACGCTCTACCCGATCAATCACATAACCGTCCATTTCCAGCCAAGTCTGGATACTGTCTGCCTGAGACTGATCATCTTCCGCCAAAAGAATACGCATATTCTGCTCCGTTTGCTTCCTTGTTCTATCTTGCCTTGAAAAAGTTCCAGACTCAAAAAAACCACATGCTTTTTGGTAACTTGCATGTGGTTTTTTGTCGCTGTGTTCAAATTGATTTCAGCAAATCAGGCGATATTAGAAACGAACCTGATCAACCTCAATTTCAACACGTTTTGCCGGTTTATAATCAATGTCGATTTCACCTGTGATGATTACCGGTGTTTTGGCTGAAATCGGTTTGCCTTGCCAAAGTTCATCATCAATCTCAACAGTAATAGTTCCTGTGCTGTCTCGGAACTGGTATTTTTCATCACCGACCGCTTTCACGACATAACCTTTAAGCTGAACCTTACTGTCATCTTTCATGGCCAGTGCCTGTTTGACTGTGGTCGATTTAGCAAAAGCAGCCTGATTCACAGCAGTGTCGCTACTTGCTATCGTAGCCGTCGCGATAGAACCCATCAATGCAGCTGCCAAAACCGTATTTATCATCATTTTCATCGCAATTACCTCTTTAAAGTCTTGCCTTGTTTCGATGATGCTATTAAAACAGCCGAAGATGAATTGAATCTTAAGATTGCTTCATTTTCAAAATTAATTTAAGGGCACAACTCTCAGGACTTCTTCAAGCGTGGTCACACCTTCCAGAATCTTGCGTGCCCCGGCAATTCTGAGCGGCTCTACCCCTTCTTTTTTAGCCTGCTGACGCAGCTGGTTCAGGTTGGCATCGGCACCAATCAGCTGTTTGGTGGTCAGACTCAATGGCATAAACTCATAAATCCCGATACGGCCTTTATAGCCGGTATGCCGGCATTCTTCGCAGCCCACCGCCTTAAAGACAAATTCCGGTCGCGGCAAAGGATAATCCGTAGCTAGATGCTGCCATTCCTGTTCATTCAGGAAGCTTTCCTGTTTGCAGTGCGGACACAGCTTACGTACCAGACGTTGAGCCAGAACACCCAAGATGGTTGCTGCTGTCAAAAATGGCTGTACGCCCAGATCATGCAGACGGGTCAGACTCGACGGCGCATCGTTGGTATGTAAAGTTGAGAGAACCAGGTGACCGGTCAATGCGGCCTGAATCGCCATATTGGCAGTGTCCTGATCACGAATTTCCCCGACCATGATAATGTCCGGGTCCTGACGCATCAATGCACGCACGCCGTCAGCAAAACCAAGATCGATACCATTATTGACCTGCATCTGGTTAAAGCTGGGTTCCAGCATCTCGATCGGGTCTTCAATGGTACAGACGTTGACCTGTTCAGTCGCCAGCTGTTTCAAGGTTGAATAAAGCGTAGTAGTTTTACCGGAACCAGTCGGACCGGTCACCAGAATAATGCCGTGACTGTGACTGGTCAGATTGTTCCAGTCGTTGAGCAGATGACCTTCAAAACCGAGTTGCTGGAAGCTTCTCACCAGCACTTCCGGATCGAAAATACGCATCACCAGTTTTTCACCAAAGGCGGTCGGCAAGGTCGACAGACGCAGTTCAGTTTCCTGTCCTTTAGGTGTCCGGGTTTTCAGGCGGCCATCCTGTGGCTTACGTTTTTCCGCCACATTCATCCGGCCCAGAATCTTGATTCGGGAAATGACGGCGGTCAATGTATTGGCCGGCATGTTGTAAATCGTATGCAGCACCCCATCAATCCGGAAACGGATCTTGCCGGTGTCTTTACGTGGTTCCATATGAATATCACTGGCACCTTGTTCAAAAGCAAATTGCAGCACCCAGTCCACCAGTTTGACAATATGCTGGTCATTGGCATCCGGATTCTGGGAATCGCCCAGTTGCAGCAAGGCTTCGACGCCCTTATTTTCCCGGTCATAGGCAGACGATTTTTGTGAACCACTAACTGCACGACTGACTTGATAGTATTCAGTAATATAACGTTGTAATTGTTCTGGATTCAGTAATACCCGTTGTATTTTTTTTGGTGCAATATTCTGCTCGAGATTCGACATCCATTCAGTTTTATAAGGCTGATCTGTAGCAATCAGAACTTTGTCTGCCTGAATTTCTACCGCCAGAATACGGTTGCGCAGTGAATATTCCTGCGACATGACATGGGTCAATGCCTGTACATCAGCTTTGAGCGGATCAATGATATAGAACATCAATCCGGTTTTTTCTGCCAGCCACTGACATAAACGGTTCAGAGTCAGTGTTGTTTGAGGATGGGACTGATCGACCAGATTAAAATTAGCAATCCACTGTAAAGGGTGCCATTTTAGTTGTTCACGTTGCCGATGAGTGGTTTGTACCAGCATCCGGTCGCGTTCACTGATTTTACCGTCTTTAAAGAGTTGGTCTAGACACCATGCCGTATCAATTTCAAAGTCAAATTTCATTATTATCAGTCCCCAAACTTGCCTCCACTATAACAAGTTTTTGCAGTTTTTCGCATGCTCCCCACCTGTTGAATGTACGTTTCTATTTCAATCTCAAAAAGAAAGTAAATAATGGATTTGATTACTACCGCAACATTTTTGATCTATGCAAACTCTATCTCGTCGCATATATTTTTAAATAATCAACTCTTAGCTTGCTGAGGTCACAGATGGATTTGACTGCGGTTCCCCTGCATGCGCATTCTTTTCATGAACTGCTCACGATACTCACCTCGGCATTAGGCTGCGGCCTATTGATTGGTCTGGAGCGGGAACGGCATAAGCAACGCGAACAGCAACCGAGTTTTGCCGGCTTACGTTCCTTTGCAATCTGTGCTTTATTGGGTGCACTGTGTTTCCTGTTTGGAATCGTGATTGCTGTAATAGGTGCTTTGATCGTGGGTGGCATGGTCATTTTATCTATCAAAAATCAACCAGATGATCCGGGCATTACCACAGAGCTTGCATTTGTGATGACCTATTTTATTGGCGCCATGTGTTTATGGAATATTCCTCTGGCAGCCGGTCTTTCTGTGCTCTTAACCGGTATTTTGATGGCCAAACATACCATGCACAATATTGCCGGAAAATGGATTAAAGAAGCCGAATTCAGGGATGGACTATTATTACTGGCCTTGATTTTGATTGGCTTGCCGCTGACCCCTGATCGCCCTTTTTGGGGAGAAGTGCTTAACCCTTATATTATCTTAAAATTACTGACCTTAATTTTAGTGGTACAAGCTCTGGCGCATATTGCGAAACGCTTTTTTTCGACTAAAAATGCCCTGATGCTGTCCTCCATTGCTTCCGGTTTTGTTTCCAGTACGGCGACCATCGCTCAGTTAGGTTTACAGGTCCGTAAAGGTGAAATGGATGCACGATCGAATGCCGGTGCCGCGCTGATGTCCTGTATCTCGACTATTGTGTTGCTATTGATTGTGGTCGGGGGCGTATCCTGGAGCTGGCTTAAAATCCTGCTCTTGCCCTCTTTAGTTGCCGTAATCCTTCTGGCAGCTTGTGCATTTTTATTATTGCGCAAGGCAAAACCTGCTCCGAGCATGGAATCGTCAGACAGCCAGATGTTCAGCTTAAAAGAAGCTGTGATTATTGCAGTGACTTTAACGCTGATTCAGGCTGGAGTTTACGGACTGGAGGTCTGGCTCGGGGATGCCGGCTTACTGGCCGGGACCTTACTCGCCTCTCTGTTTGAGATTCATGCCGCGATGGCCAGTGTCGTCGTTCAAGGTGATCCCTCCAATCTACGTTTGATTTATGCCCTGCTTTTAGGTCTGGGTGCTCATGCCCTGGCCAAGTCAGCCAATGCCGCTTTGACCGGTGGCTGGAAGTTTGTCCTTTATTTTGCGCCTGTGCAGATTTTGCATATGGTAGCGTTGATCGGCTTGTTGTGGTGGAACCTATAATCTAGGAAGGAATATGCTGAATAGCAACAATGAGCACTTGCTGAGCATGAATTTTGAAATGGATATCAACATTTGCAAACTTCATCCCATATACCCGTTCTTCATCTTCCTGATATGCAGGTCTTGGATCTAGAGATAAGACAGCTTCCAGCTCCTGAATAGTCTGCACAGAGATTTTTCCATTTCCTAGTAATTGTTGCTTTTGCTGCTCCGCTTCATCGCTCCAAATGACGGTTTTACGTGATGGTTCATCCTGCGCATAACCGCTTTGTGCTTCAATGATAGCATCCGAATATTGAATATAAGGTTTGATATCCATAACTGGCGTGCCATCGAGCAAGTCACTCCCTGTCACATACACTCGAACATGCTTGCCCACCTTTCTCACTTCTTTGAGTTTGACCACAGATAAACCAATCGGTGATGGACGATACATGCTGCGCGTAGCAAAAACGCCTATTTTCTTGTTACCACCCAAACGCGGCGGACGCACTTGTGGACGAAACTGGCTGTTGTGCTGGTTTTTATTGTCATGAAATTGCCAGACCAGCCAAAGATGACTGAACTCTTCAATCCCCTCAAAGGCGAGCAGATCATTATAGGGCCCGACCATTTCGATATAGCTTTCGACCTGAACCAGATTCGGCTGACGAGGAATACCAAATTTTTCTTTATAGGGAGAACGCATATAACCAATAATCGGCAGCGCAAGTTCGGTCATCATCACTTTTTTTGATAAGCTCAATTAAATATATTCAGTTTATCGAGAATGAATTTAGATTAGAATAGCAAGCTGTTCTAATTTGATAATTTATTGAGACCTTTAATGGCTGCTTTTAACGTCGAAAAGATTACTCACGTCCACCACTGGAATGATACTTTATTCTCTTTTAAAACGACTCGTGACACTGCTTTGCGTTTTAAAAACGGTCAGTTTGTAATGATCGGCCTTGAAGTCAATGGCAAGCCGTTAATGCGCGCATATTCAATTGCAAGCGCCAACTACGAAGAAGAGTTAGAATTTTTCTCAATTAAAGTGCCTGATGGTCCACTGACTTCGATTTTACAGAAAGTAAAAGTCGGCGATGACATTTTGGTTTCTAAAAAGCCTACAGGTACATTGGTACTGGATGACCTAAATCCAGGTAAAAATCTTTACCTTCTTTCTTCTGGCACTGGTCTTGCACCTTTCCTGTCGACTATTCGCGATCCTGAAACTTACGAACGTTTTGAAAAGATTATCGTAGTTCACGGTACCCGTTTCATTTCAGAACTGGCTTATCAAGATTTGATCCTGAATGAAGTTCCAAATCATGAATTCTTCTCTGAACTCGGCGCGAAAGAAAAATTGGTATATTACCCAACCGTAACCCGTGAAGAATATCCAAATCAAGGTCGTGTAACCACTGCGATTGAAACCGGTGAACTGTTTGAAAAAATCGGTCTGCCACGTTTCAACCCGGAAACTGACCGTGCCATGTTATGCGGTAGCCCGGCATTCCTAGATGACGTTGCTGCGCTTCTTGACCAACACGGTCTGAAAGAATCTCCGAAAATGGGCGTTCTGGGTGACTACGTGATTGAACGTGCATTCGTAGAAAAATAAGATTTGCTAAACTAAAAAACCGGACTTTTAAGTCCGGTTTTTTATTGGAACCATCACTAAATAATTAACGATCGCGACCTTCCTGGTTTGCAGAACCTGAACAGCCTGCGCCACCTGCAATGATGAAACCCGTTTGCGCTTTACATGAACCAATCATACGGCCATGAGAGTCAAATGTAGTTACTGACGATGCACAGCCCGTCAATATAACAGTCGCTACAAGTGCAATAAGTGCTGATAATTTCATGATATTCCCCTTTATTATTTACGGTTTTAAATTAATCTGATTTTGGCTTGGTGGCGTTGGTAACAGGCCTGTATTCGCATCTGGCGTATTGTAATTCACACCTAAGGCATCGCCTGAACCACTACAATGTGCACTTGCGGTCGAAAGTAGGCCACGCGTCGCCATACATGAACCGATGATTTTTCCTGTTGCATCATAAGTCACGACTTTGGAACTACAAGCGGCTAGCCCCGATATTGCCAATATTGAAAAAATTTTAATTAAATTCACATTAACCCTCTTAGAATATAAAAATAAATTATTAAAATTTATGTATATTTTCTGAATTTCGCCAGAGATTCTAATTTAATTTGTTTATTTGTAAAGCTTTATTTTTCAAATATTATAAAAATTGAAATAAATAAAAAGCTGCCCTGCAGGACAGCTTTAAATATAAAAATTAGCTGGATTTATGTTTAAGTGATCTTTCTTCCAGAGACTGCTTAATCACTTGATAACCTGATGTGATGCCGAGTGTAGCGATAATTACAGCCACAATAATATCCGGCCAAAGACTGCCTGTACCAAATACGCCTACGGCTGCCAAAATGACCGCAAAGTTGCCAATTGCATCATTGCGACTACAGAGCCAGACCGACCGCATATTGGAATCACCTTCACGAAAAGCATAAAGAATTGCTGCTGTAAATACATTCGCTACTAAGGCCAGCACACCAATCAGGCCCATTGTCAGTGCTTCAGGTGGAATACCTTGCAGATAGGCATAAATCACTTTGCTAATAACCACCAGACCAAACAACGCCATGGTCACTCCCTTCACCAAAGCGACTGTTGCCCGCCAATACAGACTCGCACCTAGTACAGCCAAAGAAATCCCGTAATTGACGGCATCACCAAAGAAATCTAGCGCGTCTGCCCACAAGGCTGATGAATGTGCATATGCACCACCGATCAGCTCCACTACAAATAAAGTGAAGTTCACCAGCAAGGCAATCCATAGCGCTGTTCTAAATTTGCTGTTGGGCTTGATGGGTGCCGGTTCAGGACTACAACTACAAGCCATATCATTCCCCCGATGATTTTTTATCTAAAATACGATAAATTGATTAGAAACTATGGACTAACTCCAAGGTCAAGCAGGAGGGTGATATGTCAGTTTATTTGATTTCAGAAATGGCCAAAAAAACTGGTCTAAGCACCGATACCCTACGTTTTTATGAGAAAAAAGGCTTTATCCAGCCGAATTTTCGAGCAAGTAATCAGTATCGTTATTATGGTGAAGACGCATTAAAAAGACTGCTTTTTATCAAGCGTTGCCGTGCCTTAGACATGTCATTAAAAGAGATTGAAACCCTGATTCAACTTGAACAAAATCCGGATCAGGAATGCTGTGCCGTAAACCAATTGATTGATCAGCATCTTTTAGATATTTCAAATAAAATTAAAGAATTACAAATATTTGAACGGCAACTGATCACACTGAGAGAAAGTTGCAACACCCCAACCACTATTGATCATTGCCAGATTTTAAAAACGCTTGAAAATCCTGAAAATGATTGAGTATTGAAGACATTTTATGGAGGATTCCCTACTTAAAATAAAACCTTGTTTTACATCCAAATCGCGTATTTCCGAGTGATTTACTAGGTTGAATCCAAATTCCAGATGATTAGAATAAAGCCGTAATTTTTATATGTCTTTCGATTTGATCATGAGCATCACCACCGTTACCGAACTTCTCTCACCAGCTGGCTCACTCAAAAATATGCGCTATGCTTTTGCTTATGGTGCAGATGCAGTCTATGCCGGCCAGCCGCGCTATAGCCTGCGGGTTCGTAATAATGAATTTGACCATGACAATTTAGCGATTGGCATCAAAGAAGCACACGAACTAGGCAAAAAATTCTATGTGGTGGTCAATATCCAACCGCACAACTCCAAGCTGAAAAATTTTATTCGTGATTTAGAGCCTGTAGTGGCGATGCAGCCAGATGCGCTGATCATGTCCGATCCAGGTCTGATCATGCTGGTGCGTCAACATTTTCCAGAGATGGATATTCACCTGTCTGTTCAGGCCAATGCCGTGAACTGGGCAACCGTGAAATTCTGGAAAAACATGGGACTGACCCGTGTGATTCTGTCACGTGAACTGTCGATTGAAGAAATTGCAGAAATCAAACAGCACGTACCTGATATGGAGATTGAAGTCTTCGTTCATGGTGCGCTATGCATGGCCTACTCTGGCCGTTGCATGCTGTCTGGCTATATGAACAAACGTGATGCCAATCAGGGTGCCTGCACCAATGCCTGCCGCTGGGAATATAAAGTTCTGGAAGCCAAGGAAGATGAAACCGGTGATGTCATTCCGGTAAAAAATCTGGATTCAGGCTGCTGCTCAAAAGATGCCGACGAACAACACATGCAAGAACAACATCAGTTTGATGAGCCTGTACTATTGCAGCGCAACGAAGAAGACATGTTTGCTGCCGAAGAAGATGAACACGGCACTTATTTCATGAATTCCAAAGATCTACGTGCAGTCCAGCATGTAGAGCGACTAACCAAAGTAGGTGTACATTCACTCAAGATTGAAGGCCGTACCAAGTCTTATTTCTATTGTGCCCGTACTGCTCAAATTTACCGTAAAGCGATTGATGATGCACTTGCGGGTAAACCTTTTGATCCGTCACTGATGACACAATTGGAAGGCTTAGCGAATCGTGGTTATACTGAAGGTTTTCTGCGCCGCCATGTGCATAGTGAATATCAGAATTATGAACATGGTTCTTCCAGTTTTGATCATCAAATTTTCTGCGGTGAAGTGCTAGAGCGCAATGGGAATTACATCAAGATCGATGTGAAAAACCGTTTTATGGTGGGTGACTCACTGGAACTGATGACGACTCAAGGAAATATCAGCTTTACTTTAACCGAAATGAAAGACAAAAAAGGTAATCTGATCGAAAACGCCAAAGGTTCAGGTCATATTGTCGAGATTCCGGTTCCGGCAGATGTCGATATGCAATATGCCCTGCTCATCCGTAATCTGCCAAGTTCGACTGCGGATATTTCGGCATCTTCACTGGCTTATCAGGCGAGTTAAATATGGCACTGCTGATTACCGACAAATGCATCAATTGCGATATGTGTTTACCGGAATGCCCGAATGACGCGATTTATGAGGGTGAAAAGGTTTATGAAATTGACGTAAAACGTTGTACGGAATGCGTCGGTTTTTATGAACATCAGACCTGTGTAGATGTCTGTCCGATTGAATGCATTGTTCCACATCCGGAATATCGGGAAACACAGGAGCAATTACTGGAAAAATTTAAGGGTTTGAACTTATTTAAATCTTAAAAAATGAAGCGATGGAATATACATTGCTTCATGTAAAGACAACCTTGGGGAAAGTATAAAAATAAGGGTTGAAAACAAAAAGTGAGAGGAAAAGAACAGCTGAAAGTGTGTGGGGACACTTTTGGCTGATCCAATAATAAATATAAAAAAAAGGAACTCGGGTGTTAGCGTCCTGAGTTCCTATAAAGAGATAATAATGTATTTATAAGATATAGCACCTCGGTTTTGGGGAACCCAGGTGCTATTTTTTTTATTGCCCTGAACGGATGATGTAATCAAAAGCAGACAGTGATGCCTTGGCACCTTCACCGGTGGCAATGATGATCTGCTTGTACGGCACTGTGGTACAGTCACCTGCCGCAAACACACCTTTCACATTGGTTTCGTTGCGGTCGTTAATCACAATCTCGCCACGGTTAGTCAGCTCAACTTGGGTTTCTTTCAGGAAGTCCGTGTTTGGTAACAAACCGATCTGCACGAAGATCCCCGCCAGCTCAACCACATGCTCTTTATCCGTGGCACGGTCTTTGTATTTCAGACCGGTCACCTGTGAACCATCACCCAGCACTTCAGTCGACAGGGCATTCTTGATCACGGTGGTATTCGGCAAGCTGTTCAGCTTGTCTTGCAGCACCTGATCCGCACGCAGCTTGGTATCAAATTCCACCAAAGTTACATGCTCCACAATCCCCGCCAGGTCAATCGCGGCTTCAACACCCGAGTTACCACCGCCAATCACAGCGACGCGTTTGCCTTTGAACAGTGGACCGTCACAGTGCGGGCAGTAGGCTACACCACGAGTTTTATATTCCTGCTCACCCGGAACATTCATCTCTCTCCAGCGTGCACCAGTCGACAGAATCACGGTTTTCGATTCCAGTTTGGCACCATTCTCTAACGTGACTTCCACCAGACCATTGGCCGTTTCATCTGCACCTTTGATGTTAGAGACACGTTGCAGGTTCATGATGTCGACACCATATTCACGCACGTGGGCTTCCATCTCGGCTGCAAATTTAGGACCTTGGGTCTTCTGTACAGACGTAAAGTTTTCAATGTCCATGGTATCCATGACCTGACCGCCCATACGTTCAGCCACGATCCCGGTTTTAATGCCTTTACGTGCTGCATAGATGGCAGAGGTATTCCCCGCAGGGCCGCCACCGATCACCAGGACATCAAAGGCATCTTTGGCATTCAGTTTTTTCGCATCTTTGGCAGCGGCATTGCTATCCAGTTTGGCAATGATTTCTTCCAGCGTCATACGACCCTGACCAATATGCTGGTTGTCCTGGAATACCATCGGCACCGCCATGATCTTGCGTTCTTCGACTTCGTCCTGGAAGAAAGCCCCATCAATCATGGTCGCTGTAGTGCCCGGGTTATAGATGGCAATCAGGTTGAGTGCCTGAACCACATCCGGACAGTTATGGCAACTTAAGGATACAAACACATCGAAATTAGATTGAACACCCAGGCTTTTAATATTCGCCAGTATTTCATCAGAGACTTTCGGTGCATAACCTGAAGTTTGCAGCAATGCCAGAATCAGCGAAGTAAACTCATGACCCATTGGCAAGCCTGCAAAGAACACACGCGGTTCCTCACCTTGTTTGACAATCCCAAAACTTGGCGCACGTGCATTGGTCCCATCAAAGCGTGCAGTCACCAGATCAGACAGTGCAGCTACTTCGGAAACCAGTTCCTGAATTTTGGCTGATTTATCAGAATCATCTAAAGTCGCGACCAGTTCAATCGGGCCTTCTAGGCGTTCTAATAAGGTTTTAAGTTGGGCTGAAGTATTTTGATCTAACATTGCTAACGTCTCCAAAGGAGTAAATGTTTATTTGATAACAGGATATTAAATGAATTGAATAAATAGGTAAAACAGTTTGTTTTTATTTTATTGATCGGTATTTTAGATTATTAATCCAGTTATAGACTTTATGCTGCCTTGTTTTTATTTTTGGGCTATATAGAGCAAGTTGAATAGGTTGTCTTAAAAATAGCGTTGAAATTCCATCAAAAAATGCTCCCTATTCAGGTAATGCCAGGCCAGTCAGTTAAGCAATTGACTGGCATTTTTTTTAGGCTCTAGACTAGCAAAATGATTATGTTAGTCTAGAATCATGATAGAAAACAGTAAATTAAGTCACTATAAGATTAAAAAAATTATTCAATGCTTTTGTGTTGATATTCCTGCTTCCAAAACAGCCTTATTACTCAATTTAAATCGTAATACGATTAACTATTGGTACATGCTTTTTAGAGAAACTATCTATGATCATCAAACAGATTTAAGAGCTAAGTTTGTTGGTTCAATAGAAGTAGATGAAAGCTATTTTGGAGCGAAAAGGCAACGTGGGTTTCATGGAAAGTTAAAGCGTGGTCGTGGGACTCTAAAACAGCCAGTATTTGGAATATTCGAACGTAATGGGCGCGTCTATACTGAAATCGCACCTGACTGTAAAATGAAGACTTTACAAGAGGTTATCATTGGTAAAGTTTCACTTGAGAGTGTGATTTATAGTGATGGATGGCGTGGCTATAATGGTCTTGTTGATGTGGGTTATTCAAAGCATTTTAGGGTAAATCACGGAGCAAATGAGTTTGCTAGAGGAGAATGTCATATAAATGGAATAGAATCATTTTGGAGCTTTTGTAAAAGAAGGCTAGCAAAGTTTAACGGCATATCAAAAGAGTACTTTGATTATCATCTTAAAGAAACTGAATGGCGTTGGATGAGGGAACCTAATGAGTTAGCAACTGAGCTGTGGAACCTCATTAGGTAAAATTAAGTGTAAATCTGCTAGTCTAGAGCCTTTTTTAAATTCAAGATTATATTTGATAGGTAGCAAAGTCATCCGCAACTGTTTGAGGCAGGACTACATTAAAAAATGATTGTTTTTGCGACAAATTTACTAAGGGATAGTGGCTGACGAGTTTTGCGGATGACAAATGCTTTTGGTTACTTTGGGCGAAACCAAAGTAACAAGTGATATTGCAAGTATTTGATTTAAAAAGTTAAGACTCTTTCATAAACGACTGAAAAGCTAAAGAGTTTATTTCTAAATTCCTTAACTGATCAGCATTACCCTATTCAGGAGCATTTTGGGAAATTAATGAATCCGCTGTTCGATACGCAGAGAACGACCCTTGATTGAGTTGGCCAAGAAAAACAAGATTAGGCTAACTAGTGCCGATAAAATAGCAACACCAATAATAACCAGATTCGTGATCTGATTTAACTGATCCGCCTGTTGCACCTGTGTATTTACACTCTTGGCGACTGGTGTCATGGCTTGACCATAGACCTGTTGCTGCATGGTCCAGATTTGTTCAGGCTTGAAACCATATTGTTCAAATTTAGGATCCTGTTTTTCTGCTTCAACCAGGTTTAAAACATAAGGTTTTGCGGCAGATAAATCCTGCGGCTTATGCAGCAATGCCGTTTGCGCCAGTAAATAAGATTTCACCGGTGCTGCAATCTCTGAATCGGCCAGATAACGGGCGATTTCACTATCATTGATATTGCTGTCGTAATACACCACTTGCTGATAAGCATCCTCCCGATCATTGCGCAGATCATGCTGCCAGTAAGTTAAACCTGACCAAATTACGATAAAAGCAATCAGCCAGGCGACAAATTTCAGCACAAAAGACTGAAAGCGCACATAAAAGAAACGCAACTTTTTCAGTAAGCCAATCACAAAAAATGCACCGATGAAAGAGGCAAAAATTTTAATAATCAGCCAGCCAAACCAGCTCAGCAAACTAAAAAAATAATCTGGACTATCATCAATGCTGGCCAGTGTGGCATCTACACTGACCGGCAAATGCAATTGCTGTACTTGGGTACTTAGGCCAAAAAAACCATAGACCAGTTCCTGCTGGAAAAATAGGCTGATCAGTGAGGCTATAAATACGGTAGAGGTGGTCAAACCCAATAGCATCAAATTGCGTTGACGTTTCTTGAGTGCAACTACCCCCTGCTTGATGTCCTGAGGCTTAACGGCGTATTCATCTAAGGGCGGCAATCTCTACTCCTTCTTTCAGATTTTGGCCCTACCTGATTTAGTTGGGCTTGGATCCACTGGTACTTGATTCAATCACCAAGTGATTCAGATTATCCTGCAAAGCTTTCAAACGCACGGTTGCTTGTGTACGTTTTTGTACACCTTCTTTCTGGATCTGAATCACATCATTTACAGTTTTAATGAGGGTATTTTGCACATGTTCAAGCGTTTCGATGTCAATCACCGAGCGCTGGTTGGCTTTAGCCGTATCAACCGAGTTCTGATGTAACAGGTCAGCATTACGGCGCAGCAGCTCATTGGTAGCATCATCAATGGTATTGGCCAGCTGCACACTGTTCTTCTGTTCGCTCAATGAAATTGCGAGACTGATCTGGTTTTTCCACGCTGGTAAAGTAATATTTTTGATCGCATAAAACTTGTCGACCAACATCAGGTTATTCGACTGGATAATCCGGATCATTGGCAAGGTCTGCATCGCAGATTGCTGCAGTACCTGTAAATCACTGACACGTTTTTCCAGATTATTGGCCAGATGGTTCAGGTCATAAATTTTCTGGGTGGTGCTCTGATCTTGCGGCAAGGCGGTTAAAGCGGAAATTTCCTGTTGCAGCTCCTGTTCGCGTAAACGTCCTGCGGCGATATGTACCCCGAGCTGTTTATATTCATCCTGTACCCCGTCAAACATTTTATCCAGGGTATCAACACGTGCTTTCAAACCGGATTGCGAGGTTTCAATCTCTTTCACCAGTACATCTAGCTGCTCTTTAGTGGTATTGAAATGCGCATCAAAGTTATCTTTCGCACCTTTGAATTTGCTAATGATATTGCCAAAAAAACCCGAACTTTTCTTTTTATTGAGAATACTGCTGGTATTCAGCTGCTGAGCCACCTGTACCACCTGATTCAGCTTCTGTCCTGTCGCATCCAGATCTCTATTTTGCACCAGATTCAGTAATTCATCGGTATAGGTCGAAGTTTTGGTCGCAATATTTTTGCCATATTCAGCCACGCTGTTATGACTCATGTTCTGCAACTCTTTACGTGCAGCCAGCACCTCCTGAAAGTCAGCAGACTGTAAGCCCAGTTCTTTCAGGTCCATTTGCTGGAATTTTTGTTCGACCAGTTCATTCGAGCTTTCAACAGGTAAATTTACTAAATCAGACTTGGTCATAGTTCACCTTATATTGTTATGTTTTCGAGGGCTTCTCGAGGGATTTTTTTAACGTTTTAATCAGACTCTCACGGCTATTATCAAGTTTTTCCAGATCACTTGTCGAGTGTTTCGTCTGGCTTTGTTTGACATGATATTGCCAAGCCGGAATCAAGACCTGCTGTGCTTCCTTAAAGCGATCCAGCAGGCTAAAGGAAAGCTGCTGCGAAAGCTGCATCTGGGTAATGGCGATGTCATTACTGCTTTGTAAGGTACGTAAGGTATTAATTTTCTTGGAGAGGCGTTCTGAAAAATTATCCAGTGGATGCTGGTTTTTGACGAATAGCGGATATTCAGATAAAAACTCATCTGCAGCGACAATGTGCTTGGCCATCTGTTCGCGCAACCCCAACAGCTGCTGAAAACGCGACTGGGATTTCTGGATTTCAATCTGTAATTTACGGCTTAAGTGATCGGCCTGATCCAGCAAACGGTCCAGCCGTTGATAATATTCTACCTGACTTGAGCCATAATCCAGATCAATACCAAGCCATTTCTGCAGGGCATTAAATTTACGTTTTTTCAGATATTTTTTAGATTCTGCCAGCGCCTGAATCAATTGCTCAATGGTCTGGCTTAACTGTTGGGTCAAGTGCGGATCGACCCCATTCAGCAGAACCGACTGTGCCTGAATCAAAGCATCTGCATAATGATTCAGCCCATATTGATTATCCAGTACAGGCACAAGCTCATTACGCTTAATCGCCAGAATTTTCTCACGATCAAGCATCATGTCAGTCAAGGCAGGTAGAGCTTCAAAGCGCGACATGGTTGAGGCGATATCCTTTAAAAAAGTGAAACAAAGAAGTCTAGAACATCTTCGAATGTAGCAAAAAAACAGACCGCGTTGTGTATATTTATCCAGAAATTCGTTACATCACTTTAACTAAATCCATGTTTTATCTTTATTTTAATTATGATTTTGGCAATACGATTCAATTGCAGAGATAAATGACTACATTACATTTTGAGAATTATTTAACTTTAAGCATTTAGAACTTTAAAATGTATTCAATCTGATCTAAATGCTTACAACATCAGGTTTTACTTAAAATCCATATACAAAAAAAGCCATATTGCTATGGCTTTCAAGGATGATCCAACGCTGGCTTAAAGATAATCCCCTTCGCTCTCCGGCTGAAACAGCACTTTTTCAATGGTCACTTTCATGGTATTACCATCCGGTTGTGGCCATTCAATGGTTTGACCTTCTGCTAAGCCCAAAATGGCTGCACCTATCGGTGCGATGACATTGACCTGCCCCTTTTCACCTTTAAATTCGTGTGGGTAAACTAGTGTCACCTCAACAGCTTCCGTAGAAGGTGCAATGGTCAACAACACACGGGAATGCATGGTCACGATATTGCTTGCGATCGCTTGCGGCTCGACCACTTCGGCACGTGCCAATTCATCCTCTAAGCGGATCATGGTTTCGCTCAGCTTGCTCTGATTCTCCAGCATCGTTTCCAGACGATGTAAATCTTGCTCAGATAAAATAATGTTGGGTTTAGTCATCCTTATTACCTTGTTTAATGCATAAATGAAAAATTAATCAATCAACCGCCAGCAGCATTTTTAAATACAGGATTTACCCATATTCAAATGATACCGATCCATATAACGTTTAAATAAAAAGAATGATGTCATTCACGGCGCTTATATCAGCACCACCTTACAGTAACATGGGATTCACTCAAGCGCTTCATCTACCATGATCTTCAGCTCAATAACCTATTAGTTTTAAAGTGTCAGGTTCTGAAAATAATTCCTGTAAATAATTTCAATCAAAGCGTGCAACGAATGCATCCATTCTTTTAAAGCATTTTAAAATACAAATAGTTGATAAAAGACTTTAAGCCAGACTGAGAAAAACTCAATATGATTTTATTGATGACTCAATCTCTTACGGCAAGGAAATCGATCTATGTAAGTCCGATCAAGGCCAAACATCTTTTATATCGTTATTTTTACAGCTATAAAAAAAGCTCCCGGTTGGGAGCTCCTTTCCGTTTATAAGCAATTATGCATAAACTGGGAATTTAGCACATACCGCTGCAACTTTTTCTTTAACCGCGTTGATCACAGCTTCATCGCCTTTCGCATCAAGGATGTCAGCGATCCAGCCTGCGAGCTCACGCACTTCAGCTTCACTGAAACCGCGAGTTGTTACTGCAGGTGTACCGATACGGATACCTGAAGTGACGAACGGAGAGCGTGGATCGTTTGGTACAGAGTTTTTGTTCACAGTAATGTGAGCAGCACCTAACCAAGCATCAGCTTCTTTACCTGTGATGTCTTGTTTGATTAAAGACAATAAGAACAAATGGTTTTCAGTACCGCCAGAAACTACTTCATAACCGCGTGCGATCAATACTTCAGCCATTGCTTTCGCATTTACCACAACTTGTTGTTGGTAAGCTTTGTATTCAGGTGCCATTGCTTCTTTAAAGCAGATTGCTTTTGCAGCAATTGCGTGAACCAAAGGACCACCCTGGTTGCCTGGGAATACAGCCGATTGAAGTTTCTTCTCGATTTCTTCGTTTGCTTTCGCAAGAATAAGACCAGAACGTGGACCACGAAGTGTTTTGTGAGTCGTCGTCGTCGTAACGTCAGCAATTTGCACCGGGCTTGGGTAAACGCCAGCAGCAACTAAACCTGCAACGTGAGCCATATCAACAAACAGATAAGCGCCAACTTTGTCCGCGATTTCACGGAAACGCTGCCAGTCAACGATCTGGCTGTATGCAGAGAAACCAGCAACGATCATGCGTGGCTTATGCTCAAGCGCTAAACGCTCAACTTCTTCGTAATCGATCTCGCCAGTTTCAGGGTTTAAACCGTACTGAATCGCATTATATGTTTTACCAGAGAAGCTTACTTTTGCACCGTGAGTCAAGTGACCACCGTGAGCAAGGCTCATACCCAGAACTGTATCGCCCGGGTTCAGAAGCGCTAAGTAAACTGCTGAGTTTGCTTGTGAACCAGCATGTGGCTGAACGTTAGCATAATCAGCACCAAAGAGTTCTTTAGCACGGTCAATCGCCAATTGTTCGATAACGTCTACATACTCGCAACCGCCATAGTAGCGTTTACCTGGGTAGCCTTCCGCATATTTGTTAGTAAGTTTTGAACCTTGAGCTTCCATAACTGCTGGTGAGCAGTAGTTTTCAGAAGCGATTAGCTCAATATGAGCTTCTTGACGAGCATCTTCATTCGAGATTGCTTGAGCTAATTCTGGATCAAATTCAGCGATAGAGATATTGGCAAACATTAGCGAGGTCCTATTGATTTAGGGCTTTTAAGCCGTGCTAAGATTGGCGCGTATTGTAGCATGAAGTTTTAAATTTTCGATCATGAACTTTATTCAGTTTGCAATAAAAATGGCTCATATCTAAAAAAACATGAGCCATTCAGATAAAAATAAGTTATTGAATTGGCATTAGAGATTTTACATCTGAAATAATATTAGGAATATTCAGTGCATAGACGCTACCATGATCCCATTTAGTCGCATTTGACTCATCCGTAATATAACGTACTGAAGTTTGTTTCTGATTGGCGAGTGCAACCAAAACATCTGTTGCTGCTTTCGGAACGGTACTATCTGCTGAACCCTGATAAATAATCACTGGCGTAGACACTTTGACCTGTAAAGGCTGAGAATCTTTATCCAGGAAGTTTTTCACCACCGGAATACTCATGAAGTTGGTTTGAGTACGCGGATATCCTTCTAAAGTTCCGTTATTTTGAGCATACTGTCCCATTGCAGCACCAAATTTATTACCCAGTACATCATAGCAATCAGTTTCCGCATTCTTGGCGATCTGGTCAGTCGGTGTTTTAAAAATCTGGCTATATTGCAGATTTGGGTTTGGATTACGTAAACCGGCAGTAATCAATGCCGTGAACGTATCTAAAGACGCCAAAGTTTCAATCTTTTTACCCAGATCGGTTTCTTGTCCAGCTTGCGCCTCACCACCTGACAAAATCAGGCTAAAATTAGAAGCAGGTGCTAGAGCCACTGTCCCCTTATAAGTCATTTGAGCAGCTCGTGCTGCATATTGTGCAGCACCTAAAGCTGCCTGTCCCCCTTGAGAATGCCCAACAGCCATCCATTGACTAGATGCATCTGTCCCTAAATAATCTTTTGCAGCGACAACGGCATCGGTAATCGAATAGGCTTCACTCTTGAGATTCAGGAAAGGATGGAGCTCTTTTCCACCAGGCTCACCTAAACCTTCATAATCGGGTGCAACGACCACATATCCCGCTTGAAGAAATCCAGCAATCATATTCCTGATAAAAGGATTCAGTGCATTTCGACTTGATGCACATTGGTCAGCAACGCCAGTCGTGCCATGAGCCCATGCGACGATCGGCCATCCCTTTGCTGGTGGTGTTCCCTCAGGGGTGAACACCAATGCAGTCGCTTGTGTTTCTTTACCATTAATCCCTAACATCTTATAAGTCATGATCACACTTTCGTCAGCGATCCCGGCGAAATCCGTTTCAGTATAGGCCACCGGGGTTGCCACCACCGGATTGTCTATATCATTTACAGGAAGAGCAGGTTTGGACTCGTAAAAACGATCATTATCACTATCATCGTTACAAGCAGTTAAGGCCACACTTAATGTGAGAAGAGTACAGGTCAATACTTGACGTTTCATCGATCTTATCCTTATCTTATTTATTATCATCTCTAATGAGTTTTTCTGGTTTTATCTTTAACAAACGATAAAACCACATGTAATTTCCCAATTTATCTAAACAATATCAAGAAAAGAATGCGTTATTTTTTCTATTAAATTCGCACCGGTTTAGATTTATTATGAAATCAACAAACTTTAAAATAGAGAATTTCTCCTCTCCAGAACTATACAAATAGTCGTCATACGTTAAAAAGCCTGCAATTAATACAGAAATAAAGCAATTCAATTGTCAGTTGCAAAATAATAATGTTAGATTTTACTCTCCTCTCTTTTCAGGCACATTTCCGACATGCAGGCCATTATTCTTGATACCGAAACGCATACTTTAAATGGTCAACCCATCGAAATTGCTTATGCGCCTGTCGAAATTGTAGAGCATAAAATCAGTCTGGATAAAAGCCGCCTGTTTGATCAGCTTTATTCATGTGACGAAGCCATTTCTTTTGCTGCCATGGCCGTGCATCATATTCTGGAATCGGATCTGGAAGGTCAGCCGCATTACACTACCTTTCGCCTACCTGATGAAACCGTCTACATGATCGGCCATAATATTGATTATGACGTCCGTGCCATCGAAAAATGTGGCGTAGATACTTCAAAAATCAAGGCAATTTGCACCTTGGCTTTAGCTCGTCGGGTCTGGCCAGATGCGGAAGCACACAATATTTCTGCACTGATCTATATGATCACCAAAGGCAGCGAAAGAGCGCGTGAAATGATCCATAAAGCACATCGTGCCGATATGGATATTATTTTAACTGCCAATATTTTGATGCATATTGTGCATCATTTAAAAATCAACAGTATGCAGGAATTATTCGACGCTTCTGAAGATGCCCGAATTCCACGTACGATTAATTTTGGCAAACATCGCGGTACTGCCATCGCCGAACTTCCTACTGACTATGTGCAATGGCTATTGCGTCAGGATGAACTGGATCCTTATTTACGTAAGGCCCTTGAAAATACGGCGATCACGACATTATAGGTTTTATCAAAACAAACCTCAGTATTTTAATAAATACTTCATATTAATGTAATTTTCACAGACTATGCTCTAGCTGAATTTTAGCAACAATCTATTCAGCTATGATGCATTTTTATAAAACTCAACGTGGGATCGAGGTGCTACAGGATCGCTCCATCCCACTGACCGCACGCCAACGCCGCTTACTGGTTCTGATCGGCAGCCAGGATTTCAACTTATTAAATGATGGCTTAAAACAACAGCTTGCTCCTGCCGAACTCTTAGATCAGCTTTATGCCATGGATTTAATTATTCCAGCTGAAACGGGCGAGGTAGCCATCAGTCAAAAGCAGGCTGATGCAAGAACAGATACAAAAGTTGACCTGGCACACTCCGAGATTCACCGATCGTTGGACTCATCGATAGCAGCAGCTTCTGCGACAAAAGAACTCCATCCTGAGATGGAATCCATTAAAGTAGCGCAGGACATTCCATCTGCTGAAACGGATTCAAGCCATGCAAAAAAGCTGCCTGAACTGCAACATATGTCTTTTGAAGACCTTAAATATATGATGATGGAAAGCTTACAAAAATATTGTGGCTTGATGGCCAAGCAGCAAATTCACCATATTTTACAGGCACCGGATGTGCGCAGTTTGAAACTTTGTCAAATGCAATGGATCACATCACTTCAGGAAAGTCGCATTGCTCCTCAAGAATTGAATCACATTCTGAAGCAGATTAATTTTGCTTTAGATCAATTGCAGTAAAATGAAGCGCCTGAATAAGAACATCTTAGTCTTTTAAACTCTTAAATAAGTGAGTTTAACAATGAGGCAGCTTTAATTATTCAAGATAACTAATTGGTTATTTGATATATTTATATTTAAGTAAAATTTAAAGCTCGAAATATCCGACTTAAGCGTGATAGAAAAAGAATTATAATCCCGCCATATAGTGAGCATAGACATCCGATTGGATCATGTATATGTCACATTATTTAGAATTCGATGCGTTCGATAATCCCATGCAACTGAGTAAAGTTGGCAATTGGGTAATTACCTTTTTAAGTCCGGTTGAAGAACTGCAATTTGTGCAACTGGCGATCACCTATGTACTTCCCCGCCAGATCAGTGACAGCTTGCAACCGCGCCGTGTGTTGATTCAAAAAAGTCCCATTGAGCATCATTGGCTGATCCAGGCCATTGAATTTTTTGACAGCACGACTCGTCAGGAAATTTCTTTAAGCCCTGAGCATACAATCGCACAGCAAACTTTAGTGCAGATTCTAAAAGATTTTGAAAAATATGATGTGAATGTGCAGCTTAAACAGATTTAAATATTTGCTCACTCCAGCGAGCTTTTTTATTGTTATGGGATATTTCTTCGGCCAATTAAAGCCCATTATCACGTTGTCTTCTCTTAGATATTGAATCAGAAGCTGATTATAGCTGCATACAGTAGTATCCAAGCTAGCAAACACCAAAGTATAAAAAACTCACCTAAATGGTGAGTTTTTTATCTGCTGAATCGGTGATTTCGGATAAATAAGTTCAATTTTTTTCTACCTATCTGAAGTTCACTGATTAAATTATTCGATAACGCGATAAATATTTGAAGATTGTTGGCTTTCAAACAACAACTCAATACTCGGCAGAATGGTTTCACCATCCACCACAATATGTTCAATTTTTTTGACCAACTCAGCTGCATGATGAATGTTGTGCTCTGCAAAGGAACGCAGCATCGCTTTCGCTTCAGTCACTTGGCTAAATTGATCTTTCACCTTGATATCAATCATCTTTGACATTTTTCCTTCCTCTCTCATTATCCAATTTGCAGTTTTTTATACCATAATTAGCCAAGCGATTAATCTTCAAGATGTTAACGAATTTGGCAATGTAAACTTTTTTATCTGGAGGGATTATAATAAAAAGAATATTAAACTGAATGAATTGCGCAGACATTAAAAAAGCTCGCATTTCTGCGAGCTCTGTGTTGGATGGCTAGTGCTAGATTTATTGTCTGGTGATGAACATCAAACTCAACTAACTGTCATTGATCCGTCCAACTTATCGGTAGCGTCTTATTGGTTTTACGACCTACCATGAGTTCAATATAACAGTATTTTTTTAGCCAACAATACTCTTTTACACTTCTAAAAGAAGACTTATACAAGATTCCAATTGTCATTTTTTTAAAGCAGATTAGAATATTTCTGGCTTGTCTTACGAAGAATTTTGCATTCATATCATCTTTATCTAATTTATTGATTTCTAGAAAAATACCTTATTAAGCATACAACTTCCCGTTGCATAGATGGCTCAATACTCTCGTTCATAATCTCAATAAGCGCTTTAAAATTTAAGTTGGAATATGATTTTTTATAAATAAAAAATACTTCCGGAAAAGGACGCAATATTCAAACAAACTGCTGTCATGAATCGATACAACTAATTTTAAAATGATTATTTTTCAAAAAATGGCGACAATTTAACCTCCCATCAATGTCAATTAACCATATTTTTGTCTGATTATTTAATAACTTACATGAGGAAATCAAAATTATTCAATTGATTTTCTGAACGTTAAATACCATATTTTTATTTGCAGCATAGTCAAATATTCAGAGCCTTACTCAGCTTTTCAAATCCACCCTATTTACAGCCAAGCAATCTATAAATTCTAAATTTGATCGAAATAAAAACTCTCACCTAATGGAAATTTAATTTTATATCAACCTTAAACATTGAATATAAATGCAATACAATGCTCATAAATACATCGAGATATATCTAATTTTTTATGTCAGCTAATAATTTTAGGAAATACCTTGATCTCAATTTAAGGCAGTTAATACTTTTATTGGCTATTTTTAGTGTGTCTAGCCTTTTTATTATTTCTCTCATTATTAGCTATCAGATCGTAAAAAATCAGTTAATCGACAATTCTCTTGCCTTAAACTCTGATCATGCACATAAAATTGCATTAAGCACAGACAACCATTTTAGAAATATGCTTCTTGAGCTGGACTATAGTGCCAAGATATTAGGTCAAGACTTTAATAACAATGAGCTAAGAGAAGCCGAGGTCAATAAATTAAAATATCAGTCTGAACACTATAACAGTGTTGTGATCAGTGACACCCAAGGCAGACTGATAAACTTTTCCCCTAATATTCTGCATATTGATAAAAGCAAAATACAACATACTCAAGGGATTATTGACTCTCTTCATAAAAAATCGACTTATATATCTTCGCCCTATTTTTCTGTGCAAAAAAATATGATTGTGTTTATTTCTCAACCTATTTTTGACAAGTCAAATCACTATCAGGGCTTCATCGGTTCAGCGATTTATTTAAAAGAAAAAAATGTAATTAATCAGCTTCTAACCACTTATAAAAATTATAAGAATAGTTATATGTATCTGATTAACAATGAAAATAAAATTATTTTCCATCCCGATCGTGAAAGAATCGGTCAATTGGCCAGCAATAATACTGGTCTGGAATATATGCATGCGCATAAAAATGGTCAAATTCGTTTAATCAATAGCCAGGGCACTGATAATCTGGCGGGTTTTTCTCATATTCCGACTTCAAACTGGATCGTGGTTTCCCAACAACCCACCCATGATTTACTTAAACAGGCAAATTCTATCCTTTATAAATTAGCCGCAGGATTCTTTTTATTTTATCTGCTTGTTTTTTATATTGTATGGCGACTGTCTGACTCTATCTCGGCCCCGTTGAATCAACTGGCAGATATGGCGAGTCTGCTAAATCAGGCAGAAATCGGTTCAAAAATTAAGAATATCCAGCCTTGGTACTATGAGGTCACAAAATTCAAGTTAGCTCTACTGCTGAGTGTTCGAAAGTTTTCACAACAAATGAGCAAAATGGATCATCATATTAATACAGATCCTTTAACCGGCTTGATGAATCGTCGTGGGTTGAATTATGTCATGACTCACAACATGAAAATGAACATCCCTTTTTCAGTGCTTCTGATGGATGTGGATCATTTTAAAAACATTAATGACAATTATGGTCATGATCAAGGTGATGTTGTCTTAAAGCATATTGCCAAGACGATGCAGCAAAAATTTCGTAAAGATGATATTTGCTGCCGCTACGGTGGTGAAGAATTTATCATTATTATACCGAACAGCAATCTCACTGAAGTTTATGAAAGTGCAGAAAGGTTCAGAAAAGAGATTGCAGGTAAAGAGATTCAGGATATAGGTAATATTAGTATTTCGATTGGTATTGCTTCTTGGCCAGACAGTTCTAAAAATATTCTAGACGTTCTGAAAATTGCTGATAACAATCTTTATCGGGCGAAAGATGATGGACGCAACTGTGTGCGTTACTAATTTGATTTATTTTTCAGATTTATAGCTTAAATAAATGGTGCGCTCAGCGGGACTCGAACCCACGCCACAGGCTTCGGAGACCTGTACTCTATCCAGTTGAGCTATGAGCGCATCTTTTTTGGATCGCGCACATCATAACAAAAAAAAGCATAAGGTAAAGCAACTATCTCTAACTTCATCATTTTTATGCTTAAGCTTTATACAATGTTCCAAAACAGCAACACAGAATTGCACGTGAATCACTTGGCTTATTTTGCGAGATCACTCACAATATCTCAACTTTTCACCATTTGAGATATTCATGACTGATGCACTGATCTTAAGGGATGTGTCAAAGACCTATCGCAATGGCTTTCAGGCATTGAAAGGAATTAACTTAAATGTACCAGAAGGTGAATTTTATGCGCTATTGGGTCCTAATGGCGCAGGAAAATCTACTACCATCGGTATTATCAGCTCATTAACAAAAAAAACCTCCGGTACAGTCGAAATTTTTGGTCATAATCTGGATACCCACCCCTCTCAGGCCAAACAGTGCCTAGGTGTGGTGCCTCAGGAATTCAACTTTGCCCAGTTTGAAAAAACCTTTGATATTTTGGTGACTCAGGCAGGCTATTACGGCATTCCTAAAAAAATTGCACAGGAACGGGCGGAGCTTTATCTGACCAAACTGGGTTTATGGGAAAAACGTTCCACTCAGGCCCGCATGTTATCCGGCGGGATGAAACGTCGCCTGATGATTGCGCGCGCCATGATGCACGAACCGAAACTGCTAATTCTGGATGAACCGACGGCAGGCGTTGATATCGAGTTGCGTCGTTCGATGTGGGAATTTTTAAACGAGATGAATGAAAAAGGCACCTCTATCATTCTGACCACTCATTATCTAGAAGAAGCGGAAATGCTGTGTCGCCGCATTGCGATTATCGATCGCGGTGTGATTAAAGAAGACACCACCATGAAGAGCTTCCTAAGTCAGCTCAATGAAGAATCGTTTATTTTTGATCTGGCCGAACCGATTGAACCTTTGCATCTGGATATCATCGGCGTGCGATTTAACCTGATCGATCCGATGACCTTAGAAATTACCATGGATAAGGCACATACCATGAATGATCTGTTCCAGTTGCTGGAATCACAGAATATTCAGGTACGCAGTATGCGCAATAAATCCAATCGTCTGGAAGAACTTTTTGTGAAAATGGTCGAGAAAAATCTGGATGGAGCTGCGCAATGAACATTAATCAACTCAGCGTAGCTTTATATACCATTATCTATAAAGAAGTGCGTCGCTTTATGCGCATCTGGCCGCAGACCCTGTTGCCACCTGCCATTACCATGAGCTTATATTTCGTGATCTTCGGTAATCTGGTCGGCTCACGTATCGGGGAAATGGGCGGCTATAGTTATATGGAGTTCATTGTGCCCGGTCTGATTATGATGGCCGTGATCACCAACAGCTATGCCAACGTCTCGTCTAGTTTCTTCAGCTCAAAATTCCAGAAAAGTATTGAAGAACTGATCATGAGTCCTGTACCGATGCATGCCATTTTATGGGGGCATGTATTGGGCGGTGTGATTCGTGGGATACTGGTGGCGATCATTGTGAGTGCAGTGAGCTTATTTTTTGCTGACTTATATATCACCAATTGGTTTGTGACTATATATACAGTTTTAATTACTTCCCTGCTGTTTTCCTTGGGTGGTTTTATCAATGCCGTTTATGCCAAATCTTTCGATGATATCTCGATCATCCCGACTTTTGTGTTAACGCCACTAACCTATTTGGGTGGTGTATTTTATGCTATTTCCAGCTTAAGCCCATTCTGGCAAAATTTATCTTTAATTAATCCTGTCGTGTATATGGTGAATGCTTTCCGCTATGGCATTTTAGGACATAGCGATGTCAATGTCGCCATTTCACTGACAGTAATTACCTTATGTTGTGCCGTGCTGTATGCAGTGGCCTATCATTTACTCTCCCGTGGTTCAGGAATGCGTGAATAATGAGTGTAGAACAATCTCTCCTTGGTAAAGACACCAATTACCCGACAGAATATCATCCTGATGTTCTGTTTCCGATTTCACGCGCGCCTGCCCGTGAACAATACGCACATGTTGAAGCGATTCAGCAAGGTGCAGACTGGTGGCATGTGTTTGAAATTTCCTGGTTAAATCCAGCAGGTGTGCCACAAGTCGCCATTGGCCGCATTAGCTTGCCAGCGTCCTCGCCGAATCTGATCGAATCCAAATCCTTGAAGCTGTATTTCAATAGTCTGAACTTTGCCAAGTTTGAATCTAAAGAAGCCTTTATCGCGACGGTAGAAAAAGATTTATCTACTGCGGCTGAAGCTGAAGTCAAACTGCAACTGTTTCAGGTCGATGAATTAGAGATCAGTAAGCCGGAAGGTATCTGTATTGATGAGCTTATACCTGACCGTCTGGAAAATCATCCAGATGCCAGTTTATTGGCTTTGGATTCGAAGGATGCAGCAGAAGGCGAAATACAGCTGTATTCACATTTACTCAGAAGTAACTGCCCTGTCACTGGCCAGCCGGACTGGGGAACAGTTTTTATACGTTATCAGGGTAAAAAACCTTGTTATAAGAGTATTTTAGCTTATATTATTTCCTACCGTCAGCATAATGGTTTCCACGAACAATGTGTGGAGCAGATGTTCGCCGATATCTGGCAGCAACTGAAACCGGAAAAGCTGATGGTCTACGCAACCTATACACGCCGTGGTGGATTGGATATCAACCCTTGCCGTGTATCGGATTTAACATGGATGCCTCGCCCTATTCGTTTAGCGCGACAATAAAAAACATTGAGGTTGAACAATGCCATTTTTTGGGTTTATTCCTTCTGCAGAGCTTTTAAATACAATTCAGACTGCACAAAAAAACAAAAATTCAAGTGAGCCGCTTTACCCATTGCGTGATAAAACCGCATTGATGATTAATGATGAAATTATTGATGCGATTCTTACCGAGCTAGTGCGTCGCTTCCCTGCCAGTGATAAACGCGATACTGCGGAAAAACTGGCCGGCTATATCAAGTCGACTGTTGCAGTTTTGCTGAAACAGTTATTGAGTAAAGCACCAAATGACGTAGTCAGAGAGTCGATTGCATTCTCTGAGCGCAGTCTGTTTAAAGATCCTGAAGGACATTTCCGCATTGGTGAGTCACTAGATGCCAGTCTGGTGACGAATTTAAAACATCATTACGCAGAACTTAAAGCCGGTCAGAGTATCGATAAACAAGCGTTCAGTAACCTGTACAAACAATTTGGTGAAGCAACAGTCCGACATTTTATGGTCGACTTTAATAAAACCCTGGATCTTGGCATGATCAAACGTAAGGCAGCAGATATTGGCGCATCTGCAGTGATCAAGGCCATCAATATGGCAGCAGATAAAATCATTCTGAATTTGAATAAAGATGAGCTGCGCGCCATGGCCGAATATCACGACACTTTGTTCTATACAGAATAGTTCAAGATTTTCTACAAATCTTGAGGAATTAGCCTGACTTCGGTCAGGCTTTTTTATGATCAGTGAAATAGCTTGTTACAGATAAGCGACTCTATAAGACAAACTGCCGTAAAAATAGCCAATCCATCGCTATTTTTGTATAAGCGGCTAGGTCTCTTATTCATCCGAATGTTATCTTTAATCTGGCACTTTAAGCCTCACGATTGAAAAAATTTTATCAATCTTTTTCATGGCATGATTCAAATGACATCGCCAGCAACTCATCAAAAAAACTGGAAATCGTAGCAAGATGTTGAAATCGGATTTTTATAAAAAGTTTAAGCAGCTTTCAATCGCACTTACCGCATTTGGTCTCAGCAGTTTGAGTCTGGCCAACGATTTCCAATATCACCCTTCTTATGCCGCTTTTAAGCAGAATGCCATGCAGAGCTATGGGCTGAGCGCCCAACAAGTAGATTCCGCCATGAACGGTACGCGTAATTTGCCTAATATCATCAATATCATGAATCGCCCAGGTGAAAGTAAGCCTTGGTATTCGTATAAGACTAACTTCCTGGCTGAATCTACCATTCAGCGCGGCGTACGCTTTAAACAGCAATATGCAGAAACGCTTAACCGTGCTGAACAGCAGTTTGGTGTGCCGCAATCGATCATTCTGGGCATTTTAGGTGTAGAAACCGGTTTTGGCAGCAACAAGGGTTCTTTTGTCACTCGTGATGCCCTAGCAACCTTAGGGTTTGGCTATGAACGTCGTGCCCAGTATTTTCAGGATGAACTGGCTGCTTTAATTGCCTGGTCATATAGAGATGGTGTTGCCACCTCTTCTGTGGTGGGTTCTTATGCTGGCGCTGTTGGCTATCCGCAGTTTATGCCGAGCAACATTCCCAAATTCGGCGTGGACTACGATGGCAATGGTCATATTGACCTGCGTAACTCAGCGGTAGATGCGATTGGCTCGATTGCCAACTATCTGGCACAGCATGGCTGGCAGCGTAATCAGCCGATTGCCTTTCCGGCACGTTATACCGGTTCAAATCCCGATGCTGTGATTGCCAAGGATCTGACTCAACCTATGCCTTATGGTGTGTTAAAAACGCAAGGCATTAGCCCAATGAATCCCATCGTAAAAATTGACGATCTGGATCTGGTCAATGTAATTCAATTACAAGAAAATTATGGCTCGATTTACTACATCACTTATCCAAATTTTCAAGTGATTACCACTTATAATCGCAGCCGTATGTATGCCACTGCTTTGTGGTTATTAGGTACCGAAATTACCAGCCGTTAACACTAAAAATTAATACAAATTATGAAAGTCAACATTTTTATGGGTTAATTTGTGCGTATTTTAAGCAATTTTAATATTATGTTACAATATTGATTATTTTTTAACCAATCATTGTTTATTTTGCGTTCTTTTTTTAACTATTTTAATTAAACACTAGACAGGGTATTGCCGGCATGAATATTATCCATTTCGTTAAATGTAGTTGCATAAGTTAAATATCAGGCATGTTTACATGGTTTTTCAGCCATTTATGAACAACCAATAGATATGCTGTTAGGAGTTGATTCGATGCATTCTTCAATTTTGAAGTCTTTTATGGCCATTGCCACGATCGTCACGCTGACGCAATCGCAGGCAGATATGGTTCCGTCATCTTCATTCACCAATGAAAATGACAATTCGCGTCTTGCCACGCGAGTACTCAATAAAGAAGCTCAAAGCTTCAATTCAAATTTCACAAATTTGAACAGCCTTTCAATCACTGAGCGTTCTGGCGATAAAGTTCGCCGTGAAACCATTGCAGCGAAAATTGAACTTCCTGCAGAAGAGCCTTCAGTGATTGAAAAACTGAATACAGTGGCTTCTAATACTGTACGTAAATTCAGTCAGACAGGTACAGCATCTTGGTATGGTCGTCAATTCCACGGCCGTAAAACTGCAAGCGGTGAAACCTTTGACATGAACGCAATGACAGCTGCCCATCGTAGCCTGCCATTGAACTGCTATATTCGCGTAACTAACCGCAATAACGGCAAGAGCGTCGTGGTTAAAGTAAATGACCGCGGTCCTTTCCATGGTAACCGTGTTGTTGATTTATCTTACGGTGCTGCGAAACAGTTGGGTATTACCAGTGCAGGTACTGCAAAAGTCAGTATTGAACGTGTCGCTGGTCCAAATTCTTAAGATTTGACCTGCAACACATTTAACAAAAGCCACAGCAATGTGGCTTTTTTATTGTGCTCATTTTATAGAAGAATATAAACGCTCCTGCTCCGCCCTATCTTAAAGTTCTTTCAAGAAAATTTTGGTAGGCTCATCCTGCCTGATAAAATTCGCTCGCTTGCATGATTAACTTTTGACCATATCCGGATTCTGCTTTATATTTCCAGATAAGCAAAACATGTTCATGGAATGGAGCGAAGAATGAAAACAATATCTGAATGGTTTGATGAATATAGTGACAGCCATCAAAATAAAACCAACAAGCTGATTCACTGGGTCTGCGTACCAACCATCTATTTTTCGATTATTGGCATTCTGGCGCATTTCAGCGCTTTGCTGACTACCCTGCTACTGGTTTTGGCTTTTATCTTCTATGCACGCCTGGATCTTGTTTTGGCAGTAGCGATGGCTGTATTAACTTTAGTAATGGCCTGGCTCATCCGGATTCTACCAGTCGGTACCGGTTTCTTTCTTGCCCTGTTTGTCTTGGCCTGGATTGGCCAATTTTATGGGCACAAAGTGGAAGGTAAAAAGCCTTCATTCTTCAAAGACCTCCAATTCCTCCTCATTGGCCCAATTTGGTGCATGGATGCCTATTTAGGTAAAATCCTACCGAACTGGAAATCACGCCATAACAGCGCAATTATGAGCGTTTAAACGCTATATTCGATTTATCCAACTGGAAGAACCTTATTGATAGGTTCTTCCTTGATGTTTTAACCAGCCATCGACATGTTTTCGCGCAGGGTCATGATGCGTCCAGTGAATCACTCCGCCCTTGTCACTGTATTCATATTCTCCATAAAACTCGACCTGATCCTGTCTTTGAATATTCTGAATACGCGGCGCCAGATCGATATTATGCGCAACCAGTACAGTTTGACCATTTTGTAATTCGAGGATGAACTTTTGATGGCGCGATCCTTCATGATCATCTGGCAAAATAGCAATCACCTGCCCGCTTGAACGGACCTGTAGATCACTCTGGCGCTGTTGAAACGCCCGTGCAATTCGATCCAGATCATCAGTCGTTTGAGAAGGTGCTAAGTTAGGCTCTGAATGAAGTGTTTCAGTTTTAGTATCAGATGCGGATGGAATAAGTGGTTGGGATTGCTGTAGATCCAGGCCCAGATAAGCAGCAATCAACAGTGCAATGACTGCACCAATGCCCAGATTGGTTTTATTTGGCATTTTTTATAACTTTTTTATTAAATGATAAATACATTATCTGAGCTCTGTCACTAGACCCAAATCCTGCTCTTGAATTGCTGATGAAGAATAGATCAGCATAAAAAAGCCCCATCAATCAGATAGGGCTTTTTCTAATTCCTCAGGAATTATTTTGCAGCAGCTTGAGCAGCAGCAACTTCTTCAGCGAAGCTCATTTCTGCTTTTTTCTCAATGCCTTCACCAACTTCGAAACGAACGAAGTTTGCAACTGTAGTACCAGTTGCTTTAAGAACATCTGCAACTTTCTTGTCGTTGTCGATTACGTACATTTGACGCTCAAGTACAACTTCATTCAAGTATTTCTCAACAGAACCTACAACCATCTTCTCAACGATGTTTGCTGGCTTGCCTGATTCAAGTGCTTTCGCTTCAGCAATTTCTTTCTCTTTCGCGATAAGCTCAGCAGAAACACCTTCAGCATTTACAGCAACTGGGTTGAACGCAGCAACGTGCATTGCCAAGCCTTTACCTGTAGCTTCATCACCAGTGTAAGAAACAACAACACCGATTTTAAGACCGTGTTTGTAAACTGCAAGGTTTTCGCCTTCAACAATTTTCGCACGACGTACTTGGATGTTTTCACCGATCTTTTGAACAAGAGCGATACGCGCTTCTTCAACAGTTGCACCATCTTCTAGTTTCAATTCAGCGATTTGAGCAGGATCAGTTACGTTTGCAGCAAGTGCAGCAGCAGCAACTTTCGCAGAGAAACCAGCAAAGTTTTCGTCTTTTGCAACGAAGTCAGTTTGACAGTTAACTTCTAGAAGAAGTGCTTTGTTGCCGTCTTGAGCAATTGTGATTGCGCCGTCAGCAGCAATGTTACCTGCTTTTTTAGCAGCTTTAGCTTGACCAGATTTACGTAGGTTGTCGATCGCTAGTTCAACGTCGCCGCCCGCTTCTGTCAAAGCTTTTTTACATTCCATCATTGCAAGACCAGTACGATCGCGCAATTCTTTAACCATGCTTGCTGTAACTGCAGTCATGTTTATCTCCTAAATTCGGTAGAAAATGAATTCTTTTTAGAACAGAAACGGCCCAGAGGAGTTCTCATGGGCCGCCTGCATACATAACGCTTACTTTGCCACCATCACATGTCGCAAAAATGACAAGCTAGCGTCAAACGCATTAAGCCTCAGAAGCTGGAGCTTCTTCTGCTTTAGCTTGTGCATTTGCTTGTGATTGAGCATATTCTTTACCAGCAAGAATCGCATCAGCCATAGCAGAAGCATAAAGTGTTACTGCACGGATCGCATCATCGTTACCCGGGATAACGTAGTCTACGTTGTCTGGGTTAGAGTTTGTATCAACGATACCGATTACAGGAATACCAAGGTTCTTCGCTTCTTTGATTGCAATCGCTTCGTGATCAACGTCGATTACGAATAATGCGTCAGGTAAACCACCCATGTTTTTAACGCCGCCTAAGCCACGCTCAAGTTTTTCCATCTCACGAGTACGCTCTAGAGCTTCACGTTTAGTCAGCTTAGCGAAAGTACCGTCTTGAGATTGAGTTTGAAGGTCTTTTAAACGGTTGATAGATTGGCGAAGTGTTTTCCAGTTCGTCAACATACCACCTAACCAGCGGTGATCTACATATGGTTGACCAGCGCGTTGAGCTTGTTCACGGATGATTGCAGAAGCTGCACGTTTAGTACCAACGAACAAAACTTTGTTCTTTTTGCTAGCCAAGTTGTTAGCAAAGTTCAAAGCATCATTTAACGCAGGAACAGTGTGCTCAAGGTTGATGATGTGAATTTTGTTACGCGCACCAAAGATGTAATCACGCATCTTTGGATTCCAGAAACGAGTTTGGTGACCAAAGTGCGCGCCAGCTTGAAGAAGGTCGCGCATGCTTACGTTGTAATCTGCCATTTTCTTTACCTTAAAGTTTGGGTTAGGCCTCCATATACCCGCATTCTCCACCCTAAAGGGCACCCAGAGTAATGTGTCGATATATGTGCGGATTTTTTTGCCTCATCGCACAAAGCCCGTGAAATTTATTCACGAAAAAGCATTTGATAAAATGGGCGGCTATTTATACCATAGTCACACACAAATTTCCAAAAGTTTTTAGAGATCATGAACAACACTTACCAAGCTCCACGTCGACTCATCAAAACCCCTGACGAAATTGAAAAAATGCGTGTGGCAGGGCGACTGGCGGCAGAAGTTTTGGATATGATCAAACCGCATATTGTTCCGGGTGTCACCACTCTGGAACTTGATACGATTTGTCATGACTATGTTGTCAATCAACAACAGGCGATTCCAGCATGCTTAGGCTATGGCGCTGCACCGGGTCGACCTGCCTTCCAACATACTATTTGTACTTCTGTGAACCACGTAGTGTGTCACGGCATTCCATCAGACAGTAAAAAATTGAAAAAAGGCGACATCCTGAACATTGATGTGACCGTGATTAAAGATGGCTATCATGGTGACACCAACATGATGTACATCGTGGGTGGTGAAACCACTATTCTTGCCAACCGTCTATGTAAGGTAGCGCAAGAAGCCATGTACCGGGGTATTGAAACTGTAAAACCGGGTTCAACCATTGGCGATATTGGTCATGCCATTCAGCAGTATGTTGAATCCGAGCGTTTTGGCGTGGTACGTGAATATTGTGGTCACGGTATTGGTACAACTTTCCATGACGAACCGCAAGTGCTGCATTATGGTCAGCCAGATACCGGCATGGTACTTGAAGAAGGCATGACCTTTACCATTGAGCCAATGGTCAATGGTGGTGACTGGAAAACCAAATTACTCGGTGATAAATGGACAGTGGTCACCAAAGACCATTCATTGTCAGCACAATATGAACATACGATTCTGGTGACCAAAACCGGCGCGGAAATTTTAACAGCACGCCCGGACGAAGATTTGTCACGCTTTAGTGTGTAACCACAACATCAACAACACAAAATGGTCACTTTAAAGTGGCCATTTTTATTTTATATTTCATGCATCAATATGCATGACCGAGATGTAACAAGTCTCTCCTCGCCTGCTCCCAGCGCATCGAAATTCAAGATAAAGTTCGGTCAATACACCATTTTTTCCTTAAAGTTTTCCAAATTCTTTTGCCCTATCTGCACCATTTTAGGCTAAGATAATGTGCTTTTTATTTTTTAATCCCTATAAGAAGGAATACTGCCGTGGACGTACGTCTCTCTGATCGTGTGAATGCCATCAAACCGTCCCCTACGCTTGCTGTGACCAACAAAGCTGCTGAATTAAAAGCTGCAGGTCATAACGTGATTGGTTTGGGCGCAGGTGAACCAGATTTTGATACCCCTCAACACATCAAAGATGCAGCAATTGCAGCGATTAACAACGGTTTCACCAAATACACCGCTGTTGACGGTACGCCAGGTCTTAAAAAAGCCATTATTGCTAAATTCAAACGCGACAATAACCTAGACTATGCAGCAAACCAGATTCTGGTTTCTTGTGGTGGTAAGCAATCATTCTTTAACTTGGCCCTTGCTTTGTTAAACAAAGGTGATGAAGTCATCATCCCTGCACCATTCTGGGTAAGCTACCCGGACATGGTGATCATCGCTGAAGGTGTTCCTGTTATTGTGAAATGTGGTGAAGAACAACGTTTCAAAATCACCCCTGAACAATTAGAAGCTGCAATCACTGACAAAACACGTCTAGTAGTATTGAATAGCCCGTCTAACCCTACAGGTATGATCTACACTAAAGCTGAGCTTGAAGCGCTGGCTGACGTACTGCGTAAATACCCAGAAGTATTTATCGCATCTGATGATATGTACGAACCAATCCGTTGGAATGACGAGTTCTACAACATCGCAACAGTTGCACCAGACCTTTATGACCGTACGATTGTGTTAAACGGTGTATCTAAAGCCTATGCAATGACTGGCTGGCGTATCGGCTACGCAGCGGGCCCTGCTAAACTTATTGGTGCAATGAAAAAGATCCAGTCTCAATCAACTTCTAACCCAACTTCTATTTCGCAAGTTGCTGCTGAAGCTGCATTGAATGGTCCTCAAGACGTTCTTGAACCAATGATTGAAGCATTCAAACGTCGTCATGACCTAGTTGTGAAAGGCTTGAATGATATTCACGGTATTTCTTGCTTGCCTGCTGATGGCGCATTCTATGCATATGCCAACATCAAACCGTTGATTCGTGCCAAAGGTCTTAAGTCTTGCACAGAATTCTCTGCATGGTTACTGGAAGAAACTGGTGTTGCAGTGGTTCCTGGTGATGCATTCGGTCTTGGCGGTTTCATGCGTATCTCTTACGCAACGGCTGACGAAGTACTTGTTGATGCACTTGCACGTATCAAAAAAGCTGCTGATTCTATCGAAGGCGTTGATGCTGCGATTGCTTCAATCGAAGCTGAAAAAGCTGCAAAATAATCTAGCTTGCTAAATAAAAAAACCCGCGAATTTCGCGGGTTTTTTTATGTTCTTCAACATGTATTAAACAGTGAGCCGTATTCGCTTATAGCTCAAGTATTTCATGAGTAAACAAACAAAACATAGACTTGCTGCAATCGTGTACGCAATACTCAACATCCACCAAAAACCATGAATCCCCAATGCATTGCTTTGCCAATTGAACAGTGTCATTGAATGATACGCCACATACCAACCACCACCCAAGCCCACGACCAGCACCGTACTGATAAAAATAAACATCGGTCTGACAATTTCTCGCCAGCAACGTAGCATTGCCAAACTAATCACCAGTAGCGCATCAAAGATATGCATCCAACACATTAACAAGATCAATGCCAAGGCTAATGCAATCACCTGCGCATCATTGCTAAATAACCCCACAATCCAACTATCTAAGCCCCAAATAGTCAACACGACAACGATAGCTATTAGCATCACAGCCATCAGTGCCCGCTTACTGAGTTGCCATGCAGCATCAATCTGCTCCGCACCGATTTTAGTCGACACCAAAATACCGAAGGCGGATGCCATCGACATCGGCAACATAAACATCAGGCCCAATAAACCAAGCATCACCTGATGTGCATTCACTACAATGTCACCCAAAGGCAAGATCAGCAAGGCAATCGCGCTGATGGCAAATACATCCACAAAAGTCACCACCGCATTGGGCAATCCAATTTTTAAAATTTTCAACAAAGTCTGCCAGTGAAAGAAAACACCAGACCACTGGATCTTTAACTTATGCTCAAGGAAGAAAAAATAGTAAACAAACAGCAGTACCCACTGCACAATCAAATGTGCCATGAATGCACCTTCAACGCCATAGCTTGTAACATAACCCTCAATGCCATAAATCAAGACATAAGCCAAAGCCACTTTGAGCAGTAAATAGATCATATTGGCGTAGAACACGCGCTTAGCCTGCCCACAGGCTTGGGTTAAAATATATAAAATACGCAACAATAAATGCGCTGGAATCGTCCAAGCCAACAGCCACAGACATGGCACAATCAATGTCTGTAAGGCCGCATCTGCCTTTAAAAAATCAAGCAAAGGAGTCGCATGATTAAACAAGTACATCGCAACAGCAGAAATCACCAGTACAATCAAAATACTTTGCTTCACAATACGTTGGATGTCCGCATAATCCTGACGCCCATTGGCTTCTGCCAACTCTTGCATCATGCCCTGTAACACCCCAATACCCGTCACAAAGCACAAAGAATAAACAGACAAACAGACTGCCAATGCAGCCACATGCTGAGGTGAAAAATGTGATAGAAAAATCACGTCGAACAAACTACTGAGCATAATAATGGCATTACTGAGAAAAATAGGCACCCAAAGATGCAGAAACTGTTTCATCACCCTATCACTCGATTTTTTAATTCTTTTATAAGATTCGTTTTTTGGCAGATTATTTAAATTTGAGATATTTCATTAGAAATGTATACCAGTATCGTGCCATAAATTATTCTATTTCTTATTTTTTATAAAAATGATTTTACTCAGGTGCAGGCAATGTACTTCTTACAAAATAATCCGCCATTCCTATACCAGATTGCTATTATCGATGTCACAATTTTGAATTAAATCTCAACAACTCAAGAATAATGACAGGAAAATTACAATGAACCCAAAAGAAATGAGCGGTTTAGCATTACTGGAAGCGATGCGTGATGAAAAAATCCCGGCCCCAAGTATTAGCGAAACCATGTCGATGCAACCAGCAGTGATTAAAAGCGGACATGTAGAATTTAAGGTAAAAGCTGATCATCGACATTTAAATCCGCTTGGCGGCGTCCATGGTGGTTTTGCTGCAACCGTTTTGGATACCGTGACAGGCTGCGCGATTCATACTTTACTTGAAGCAGGTGTCGGTTATGGCACCATTGATCTGAATGTAAAGATGTGCCGCCCCATACCTCAGAATCAGCCACTGAAAGCCGTAGGAAAATCAATTAATCTCAGTAAAAATTTAGGTATTTCTGAAGGTCAGATTCTGGATGAAGAAGGTCGCCTGTATGCTCATGCCACTGCGACCTGTATGATTATTCGGACTGAATGAAATTGCTAGCCTGCACAACTCATCAGGTAATTCATTTAAATAATACTGCTTTTCGCCTGCCCCGCTTCAACAAATGACAAGCGTGGTCGAGTTAAGCCTTGAAACTCAAAATAATGCTTGGAAACATTGGCTAATTCCACATCTTGTGTTTGTGTTATTGAGGCTTGCCACGCTTTAGACTGATTGGTTCCCGTCAAAAGATTCCCAGAAATGGCATAGATATAAAGATCTTTGTCTTGCTCTTTCAGATAGTCTGCATTCAGGAAAACTTCAAAGTTAAATTGACGTTCAGTTTCTACCAACCATTTTTCTGCAAACCATAATTGCAGCAAATCACCTAAATAAAGTGATTTTTGCGCCAAGGGCCATAGCGTGATATGAGCGTCTTTAACCGGGATATAATACTGTGCAGGATCAGCAATAATTTGAAGATAGTTTTCTTGATAATAAGCCAGTTGAGAGAAAATTTGAGGGATGCTGAGCGTATTCATTCGCTGTCTCCGGTTTAGCCATTTTTGTGCTGGCAAGTAGGTTTAAATCCACACTGTTTGACCATTTGGTCAAACGACTTTATGGTTTTAATCTAGCAAGTGAAATTTATTCTGACAAGTATTTTTCGTGAAATTTATGCAATTGCCTAAATTAAAAACAGACAGGCTGTATTTATAATAAATATGATAATTTTTGCTTGACCCCTGTCAAAATCTCTCTATAATCGCTTTCAGATTCTCCAATAGCTCAGTCGGTAGAGCGACGGACTGTTAATCCGCAGGTCCCTGGTTCGAGCCCAGGTTGGAGAGCCAAATTCAAGAAAGCCCACTCATCATGAAGTGGGCTTTTTTATTACTTAAAATTTGACGGCTTGTTATTTTCAACTATTTAAAATGAATAATTATTTTCAATCCCTCATAAAACTCGATATATAAATACCCCTCTTTTAAAATTTCGAGATATAAAAAATCCCCCATAGATGGAGGATTTTTAAGCTGTCACCGAGATTAAGCCGCTTGAGCCGGAACACCGCTATGAAAACGGAAAGTTTCATCAGGCGTGAGAATTAGCTGTTTTTCAACTTCACGAATATGCAGGATTCGCTCCTGAATATCCTCTTTCGGATTTTTCAGTTTCGCTGTGGTAGCCACATCCATCGCCAAAGCCAGATAGTCTTCAAAATGCCGAGATTCGGACTTGAGCAGGTAGCGGTAGTAACGTGCCAATTCATCATCAACACGCGAAGCAAGCGCGTAAAAACGCTCACAGGAACGCGCTTCTACAAAGGCACCAATCACCAAGACATCAATCAAGGCTTCAGGTTCAAAAGTCCGGATTTCCTTACGCAAACCACCGGCATAACGCCCTGCACTCAAGTTTTGCCAAGCCTGACCGCGCTTGTTCATCAATTCAAGCACTTGCTCATAATGCAGCATTTCTTCACGCACCAGCTGTGCAAGCTTCACCTGTAGATCAACAAAATAGCTATAGCGAAACATCAGGTTCATGGCCGTGCTGGCTGCTTTTTTTTCACAGTTGGCATGATCTTGCATCAAGATTTCAAGATTTTCGACCGCCATATCCAGCCATGCTTGCGGTGTTTCACAACCGAGGAAAGCAATCACCGGCTGCATCAGTTCATCATAATTAATATTCGACATAATTACTCTAATCTTAACGCGCTGACTTAATCACGGCTTTCATTTGCTGAACCGCTTGTGCCAGACCAACAAATACCGCATCCGCAATTAAAGAATGACCGATATTGAGCTCATGAATCTGTGGAATCGCAGCAATCGGCGTCACGTTATCCAAATTTAAGCCATGGCCCGCATTTACCACCAAACCTTTAGATGCAGCATATTCAGCACCTTTCACAATGCGTTCCAGTTCCGCTTGTTGCGCTTCTGGAGTTTCTGCATCGGCATAGGCGCCTGTGTGAATCTCAATCGTCGGTGCACCACAAGCAACTGCTGCATCAATTTGTGCAAAATCGGCATCAATAAATAAAGATACATCACAACCAATGGCTGCCAGCTCTTGAGTCGCTGCTTTTACAGCATCAAAATTACCCACGACATCCAAACCACCCTCAGTGGTCACTTCCTGACGTTTCTCAGGAACAAAGCAAACATGCTGTGGCTTAATTTCCTTGGCAAAGGCGATCATTTCATCAGTTACCGCCAACTCAAGATTCATACGGGTTTTTAACGCAGGACGCATACGACGTACATCGTCATCCTGAATGTGACGACGGTCTTCACGCAAGTGCAAGGTAATACCTTCTGCCCCTGCCTGTTCGCAGATCAATGCAGCATTGACTGGGTCTGGGTACGTCGTACCACGTGCTTGTCTTAAAGTTGCGACATGGTCAATATTGACACCAAGTAATGCAGCCATAATTTTTTCCTAACTATGATTGAGATTGAGAGTTTTGAATCCAGAGTTGTCGACTTTTCAATGGTCGATCACCGAGCAAAGCCGTGATCACCTGTCGATACAGTTTCGTCAGTAATTGTAACTGTTCCGGATTAAAATCCCCACCATTTTCATGCGTCAACATGCTTAAAATCTGTTGACCGGAGATAGTGGAGCGCAAGGCCTTAGCCGATGGCATAAAGCCAGCATTGAGCTGAAAATAATAATGTTGCTCAGGATTAATCTGCGCCTGATTGGCATCTACCGAAAAATCCAGACCATAACCGAGTTCTTCCAACAAAACATGCTCAAACTGGCGCAAGATCTGTTTTAAATATAAATTTGGATTGGATTGTGCGGATAACTGCTGCAATGCAGTCAAAGTCTCAGCATATTTGGCAAAAGTTTGCGGCATTTCGACTTCTAAAGGACATAACCGCAACAGGATTTCATTCAGATAAAAACCCGAAAAAAAGGCATCGCCAAAAAAGAAAATCGGCTGATTAACAATTTCCAGTTTAGTAAAATTTTTGAGTTCGGATTTACCCGAAGCCTGCAAACGAATAGGCTGATATTGCGGTGGTGGCATTTGCCTGAGAATACCATCTACCCTGCCATATTCTTGAGTAAATAAATGCACAATATGACTGCGTTCACGGTACTTACGATGATGAATCAGATAGCCATGCAGTACTTCATTACGCATAAGCGGGTACTTTAATCCTTATCTTTTTTTGATTTTTTATCATCTTCTTCGTCATCCCCATCCGGGATCACTGCTCCCACAACAGCCGCAGTGCCTTTGACTGCGACTTTTGTGGTTTTATAAGCCACCTTGACAGGAACCGTGACCACTTTATGAATACAGCCTTGCAGAAATAAAACACATGCAACCACTGCCAACACTTTCATCATCACAGAATTCCTCGAGGGGGCTTATATTCTTATCGCTTAGATATCACTATAACCTAAGCTTTTTAATGCACGCTCATCATCAGACCAGCCACCTTTGACTTTCACCCAAAGGGTCAGCATGATTTTTTGCTCGAACATTTTTTCCATGTCGAGACGCGCATCCATACCGATTTTTTTCAGTTTGACACCTTTTTCGCCAATCACAATGGCTTTTTGGCTCGGACGATCAACAAAAATCGTGGCATCAATATAGGTACAGGCTGCTTTCATACGACCGGTTTTTTCATTCAAGACCGGCTCTTCAGTTTTGAATGATTCGATCTGAACGGTCAAATCATATGGAAGTTCTTCACCCAGCTGACGCATGATCTTTTCACGGATAATTTCAGATGCCAGGAAACGCTCTGAACGATCGGTCAGTTGATCCAGTGAATACAGGGGTGGCTGGAATGGAAGATACTTGGCAATCGTGTCACGTAGATGTTCAAGATTGGCACCACGAAGTGCAGATACCGGTACAATTTCTGCAAAGTTCATCAGCTTTTCGCGTTCACGAATCAGCGGCAGAGCTTCGTTCTTGTTTTCAAAAGTATCCAGCTTGTTGATCACCAGAATCACTGGCATTTCAGCATTTTTCAGCTTTTCCAGAACCAGGTCATCGTTTGGCGTCCACTTTTGTGCATCCACTACGAATAAAACCAGGTTTACATCACGCAAAGCCGAATGTGCCGCACGGTTCATCATTTTATTGATGGCACGGACTTCTTTTTTATGCATCCCCGGTGTATCAACAAATACCGCCTGAGATTTTTCACGTGAATCAATCCCCACGATTTTATGACGTGTGGTTTGCGGTTTACGTGAGGTAATCGAAAGCTTCTGACCCAGAATATGGTTCATTAAGGTAGATTTACCCACATTCGGGCGACCTACAATAGCAACAAAACCACTGCGATAATCCGATGGGATTTCGGTGCCTTGTGCACTAAAAAATTGACTAATAAGGTCGTGACTGTCGCTTTGCGACTCGTGATCAGCATCAATGTGATCGGAATGAGTAGTCATTAAGACTTATGCTCCAAAAGTTTCAAAATATCCGCCGCAACGGCTTGTTCAGCAAAACGCCGGCTCGCGCCTTCGCCTTGCATAGTCGGTAATCCCGCAATCTGGCATTCCACTTTAAAATGCTGATTGGGTGCATCACCTTGAATATCTACAACCTCGTAAACTGGGAGAGGTTTCTTACGTGCTTGTAAATACTCTTGTAAGCGAGATTTAGGATCTTTAAGCTGATCTGTCGGCTCAATATGATCTAAATAGGGCTCGTACCATTTTAACACAATCGGTTCTAGCACAGTGAGATCACCGCAGTCGACATAGATTGCGCCAATAATGGCTTCTACTGTATCTGCCAGTATAGACTCACGATGATGACCACCAGATTTCAATTCACCGGTACTGAGAATTAAATTCTGGCTCAGTTTTAAATCATTGGCGATTTTTCCTAATGCTTCCTGACGAACCAGGGTTGCACGCATACGCGTCAACCGGCCTTCATTTTCGCTTGGATAGGCATTAAAAAGATAATTCGCAATGATCATCCCTAAAAGAGAATCGCCCAGAAATTCCAGGCGCTCGTAGTTGTGTTTATGACTGACTGAACGATGAGTCAATGCCAGTTTCAGCAAATCAGCCTGTTTAAACTGATAGCCGATCCGTTTGGCAAGACGTTCATCATTTAGCTTTGACTGTGCTTTGATCAAACTCTTTCTCAAACTTCATCACTAAATCGATATTCATTATGAAATTTTTACGAATTTCATAATTCTTGTGCACCTGTAAACCATCGGTATTGGTAACTTTGGCAATTTCGTCAAACTTTAGATCACGAATATTATTCATTTCTAAACGCTGACTCATCTGTTGACGGAATTTTTCTGGCGTTATATTGGCTGGAGCACTTTTTAACAGCGCCTCAATCTCACCATCTACCATACGATCATCGAAGTATGGTCCCCACACCGCAATCGCCACTTTTGCAAGAAATGCAAAGCCCACGATTGCAATTAAAACCCCAATATAAGAAGCACCTTGTTGATGTCTCATTTTTATTTTCCTGATTGAAACAATTAATCGATTGTTCCGTTTCGACCAAACGATGGCAATTTAAAGCCAGGTTCTTTATGCATCCAGATATAGAAGGCACGACCTGTTAAGTTTTCTTCCGGAACAAGCCCCCAGAAACGACTGTCAGCACTCTGATCGCGATTATCCCCCATCGCAAAGTAATGACCTTCTGGCACTTTCACTTCCCAATATAAACCATTTTCACCTGAATATTTACCATTTTCCAGATAGTTAATATAAGGTGCCTGACGAGCAACATTCACCCCTTCCAGCTCACGCATGGTAAAAGTATGCTCGCCCAGGGTTTCTTTATGATAAATAGCTGTCGGTGTATCTAAACGGTCTTTTTCGCGGCTAAATTCTACTGGAACTTTCGCTACTTTTTCACCATTAATGCTCAACTGGCCATGATCATAAACAATATGATCGCCTGGCAAGCCGACAATACGCTTGATATAACTGATAGTCGGTTGCGGTGGATAACGAAATACCGCTACATCACCACGTTCTGGACTGCCGGTATCAATAATTTTGGTATTGACCATAGGCAGTTTGATGCCATAGTCAAATTTATTCACCAGAATAAAATCACCGGTTTCCAGCGTCGGCACCATCGAATCGGATGGAATATTAAAAGGTTCATATAAAAACGAACGCAGTACCAGCACAATCGTCAGTACCGGCCAAAAGTCATAAGCCCAGGTGATAATGAAATTCTCATGGCCTTTGCCTCGGGTTTGTCTTTGTTTCAAAACAAACTTGTCTAGCAACCACACTGCAACAAAAAACAGGGTCGCAGGCACAAGAATCAAATTAAAATCAAAATCCATGGGCTTATATCCTTATTATTTTAGCGTTCGACTTTTAATACGGCTAAGAACGCTTCTTGCGGGATTTCTACACTACCCACCTGTTTCATGCGTTTCTTACCTTCTTTCTGTTTAGACAGAAGTTTTTTCTTACGTGACACGTCACCACCATAACACTTCGCCAATACGTTTTTACGCATCGCTTTTACAGTCGAACGGGCAATGATTTGTGCACCAATTGCAGCCTGAATCGCCACATCAAACATTTGACGTGGAATCAGGTCTTTCATTTTTTCAACCAGCGCAATACCACGATGACGTGCATCATTACGGTGACAGATCATCGCCAAGGCATCGACTTTTTCCCCATTGATCAAGACATCTACTTTGACTAAAGATGAGCTTTCAAAACGGACAAAGTTATAGTCCAGTGATGCAAAACCACGTGAACAAGACTTCAATTTATCAAAGAAGTCCATGACCACTTCGGCCATTGGAATTTCGAAAGTAATGGAAACCTGATTCGCCATAAACTTCATGTCTTTTTGCACACCACGGCGCTCAACACATAACGTCATGACGTTACCCAAGTATTCTTGCGGTACCAGAATATGACACTCAGCAATCGGTTCACGTAAATCTTCAACCGTTGAACCATCCGGCATTTTGGATGGACTGTCGATATAAATCGTCTGACCATTCTTCATCACCGCTTCATAAATTACGGTTGGCGCAGAAGAAATCAGGTCAAGATCATACTCGCGTTCCAGACGCTCCTGTACGATTTCCATGTGCAGCATGCCCAAGAAACCACAGCGGAAACCAAAACCGAGCGCATCTGAACTTTCAGGTTCAAAGAACAAAGCCGAGTCATTGATTTGCAGCTTGTGCAATGCTTCACGGAAAGGTTCAAAATCGCTGGCATCAATCGGGAATAGACCAGCATAAACCTGTGGTTTCACCTTTTTAAAGCCCGGCAATGTTGTCACTTCAGGTGTGGTTGCTAAGGTAATCGTATCACCGACTGGCGCACCGAAAATATCTTTGATACCGGCAATGACAAAACCAACTTCACCCGCTTCCAGCATACCGGTTTCAGTATGTTTCGGGTTAAAGATACCTACAGAAGTAATAATATGCGTTTGACCAGTTGATTTGATCAACATCTTGTCGCCTTTACGCACTCGACCTTGCTTGACCCGAACCAGAGAAACTACACCCAGGTAGTTATCAAACCATGAATCCACAATCAGCGCTTGTAATGGCGCTTCGCGATCACCCTCAGGTGCAGGAATTACATTGACCAGTGTTTCAAGCACACCTTCAATACCTAAACCTGTTTTTGCAGAACAGGTCGGCGCTTCTGTGGCTTCAATCCCGATAATGTCTTCAATTTCCTGAATGACACGTTCAGGTTCAGCTTGCGGCAAGTCGATCTTGTTCAGTACCGGAAGTACTTCCAGACCTTGTTCAATTGCGGTATAGCAGTTAGCAACAGACTGTGCTTCTACGCCCTGCGCAGCATCTACAACCAGCAAGGCACCTTCACAGGCAGCAAGGGAGCGTGAGACTTCATACGAGAAGTCGACGTGTCCCGGTGTATCAATAAAGTTCAACTGATACTCTTGACCGTTGGGATGCGTATAGTACAAGGTTACCGAAGTGGCTTTAATGGTAATCCCACGTTCGCGCTCAAGCTCCATTGAGTCAAGGACTTGAGCCTGCATTTCACGATCTTGCAAGCCGCCACAAGTTTGAATAAAGCGATCCGCTAGGGTCGATTTACCGTGGTCAATGTGCGCAATAATCGAGAAGTTACGAATGTTTTTAATATCAACAGATTTTTTAGCTTGCGCCATGGGTTACCTTGAGAAAAAACACGCTATGTAATTTAAAAATATTACATAACAAAAGCCGAATAGAAATTGCGAAGGATTATAGCAGAATGGTGATCTAGAAAAAGAATTATATTTTTTCCTTTATTCCCTAGGTCGCGTACACCTCAGTCAGATGAAATCTGGATCACCATGATTAGAAAATAGCTCCCCAGCTCCACTTCTTCCTCAATATTATCAAAGTGTACTGATCAAACTGGAAAATGTTGCCTCATTAATCCAGATGTAAAGTTGAAAAGTCAAAAGGATTTACATGCTCTGAAAGTGGCTGATAAGCCTGAGTAAAAGTTGGTGACATACGTTTTGGACGCCCCGTGGCCATTTCGATACAAGCCCATTGCGTACTGCCGTTAAACAACAGGGTCTGATCCTGTGGTCGATAAAATGCGTATTGTCTAAAGGAATACAGGGCATTGATATCATTCAGCCAAGTGCGCAGAATAATCTCGTCTCCTTCAAAAGCTGCCTTGCGATATTGCACCTGATGTTCAACTGCGACCATGGCATGTTTCAGCTCTACATATTGCTTGAGTCCCAAGCCCAGTTTTTCAATATGAGCTGATGCGACATCCTGCATCCATTGCACATAGACCACATTGTTCACATGACCCAAACCATCAATATGTTTGGCTTGTACCTTTAAAGAAAGATCAAAAATACCACTCACTTTGCTGTTATCCTTTCCATGATTTTAAGGCTATAGAGTCTACCGAATTTATCGCTGGGGTAAATTGCAAAAAATAAAAAACCGCTTATACAAGCGGTCTTTCACAAAAATCTAGCAATTTTATGAGATACGCATCCCGACCACCGCAAGCTGCCCCTGACGAATCAAGGTCACGCGCGCGATGCTACCCTTTTTCAGTTCAGACACCTCCTGCACAAACTGATTTGAATTCAGTACTGTCTGGTTATTAATTTGAGTGATCACATCATTCGGCATGATTCGTGCCTGTGCTGCAATACCACCCGGACGTACATCCTGAATCACCACACCGCCTTTGATTTCCAGACTCGCCAACTCTGCTGGACTTAAGTCACGAATTGAAACCCCGATCACTGGTCCTTTGTTTGGTTGAGCCTGTGTGCCTGCTTTTGCCGGGGTATCATCTGGTGCCGCACTTAAAGTCGCTGCAATACTACGACGTTTATCATCACGCAAGATTTCAAGTTGTACCTGCTGCTGAGGTGCAGTACGGTTCAGATAGTTCAACAGTTCACTGGTACGTGAAATTGGGGTACCGTTGTATTTCAAGATGACATCACTGGCACGCAGACCTGCACGTGCAGCCGGAGAGTTTGGTGCAACCTGAGTTACCAGAGAACCTTCTGGTTTAGGCAGGTTATAAGATTCGGCCAGGTTACGGTCGATATCCTGTAAACTTACGCCCAGATAAGAGCGGGTCACTTTACCATTCTTCTTCAGTTGATCTGCAACTTCCATTGCCACATCAATCGGAATCGAGAAGGACAAACCCATATACCCACCGGTTCCACTAAAGATCCGTGAGTTCACTCCAACCACTTCACCACGCTGGTTAAACAGAGGGCCACCTGAGTTACCCGGGTTCAATGCTACATCTGTCTGAATGAAAGGTACTGCAGTTTCACCCATCATATTACGCATTTTGGCACTGACAATTCCGGCAGAAGCTGAATAATCAAAACCAAATGGCGAACCAATTGCGAGTACAGGCTCACCAACACGTAAGCGTCCTACATCCCCTGTCCGTAATTCTGGAAAATTCGAGCCATTAACTTTAAGCAAAGCTACGTCAGTTCGTGCATCACTCCCAACAACAGTGGCATCAATTTCCCGACGGTCATTCAGGGTAATGGTGACTTTGGAAGCATCTTCAACCACATGATGATTGGTCAGCAGATAGCCATCCTTGCTGATAAAGAATGCACTGCCATAACCGGTTTTTTCCTGTGGCATACGCTGCTGCGGAATAATCACCTGATTGCCAAAAAAGCGGCGCAGAATTTCCGGCACTTGTTGTTGTAAGAGCTCTTCTTCGCTCATTTTTTTAACGACATTGACACTGACCACTGCAGGACTGACCTGCTCGACCAGATTTGAAAAATCAACCGGCGTTACAGCCTGCAACTGTGCAGCACTCATGGTGAGAGTGGCTGCAAATAATCCTTTTTTTAAGTCTAGAATTTTCATATAAATTATTCACTCAAATTATTGATAAATTTATGTAAATAGGTTTTATCACAAACACTGTAAAGTTTAAGTAATAATATGTTTCAATACTTTATTCTGGGCAATATCTCATTATTAAAGCATTAAGTTAAGGCTTTGATTAATTTTTTTCATCAATAAATGAGCACTTCAACGCTTGCCTTTTGTACAAAAAAGCGCTGTTATTACCAAACTTTTTTAAAATTAGCTGATGGACATGTCTAATTTATCCCTTACCCATCAATTTGACGTCATTATTGTGGGCAGTGGCGGTGCTGGTTTAAGTTTAGCCTTATCGCTCCCAGATCATTTTAATATTGCAGTCTTAGCGAAATCCACCCTGACAGATGCCAGTACCTTTTATGCTCAAGGCGGCGTGGCCGCAGTATTGGATGAAATGGACTCAATTGAACAGCATATTGATGACACGATGATTGCAGGCGCACAGCTATGTGAAATGGATGCGGTTAAACAGACGGTAGAAGGTGGCAAACCTTCAGTTGATTTCCTGCTGAAACACGGCGTGCAATTTACTCTGGATGAACAGGAACAGTTACATCTCACCCGTGAAGGTGGTCATTCACAGCGCCGAATTATTCATGCGGCCGATGCGACTGGTCGTGCCATTTCCACCACCTTGGTACAACGGGCCCAAGAAAAACAGAATATTAAAATCTTTGAAAATTATATTGCGATTGACCTGATCTGTTCACAAAAGCTCGGTTTAGACGGCGATAATCGTGCGCTGGGTTTATATGCCCTGGATGAAACAACTGAAAAAGTGCATACCTTCTTGGCTCCATTTACCGCCCTTGCCTGTGGCGGTGCTATGAAAGCTTATCTTTACACCTCAAATCCCGACATTGCCACGGGTGATGGTATTGCCATGGCTTATCGTGCCGGCTGCCGGGTCGCCAACATGGAATTTAACCAGTTTCACCCGACCTGCCTGTATCATCCGCAAGCACGTTCTTTCCTGATCACTGAAGCAATGCGTGGTGAAGGCGCTTATCTGCGTCTGCCCGATGGTGAACGCTTTATGCTGCGTTTTGATGAACGAGCCGAACTCGCACCGCGTGATATTGTGGCACGTGCTATCGACTATGAAATCAAGCGTCTCGGTATACGTCATGTCTGGCTGGACATTACCCATAAAGATGAAAGCTTTGTCAAAGAGCATTTCCCTACCCTGTATGCCCGTCTGCTTGAACTAGGAATCGATATTACCAAAGACATGATTCCAGTTGTTCCGGCAGCCCATTATACTTGCGGTGGTGTTGTGGTCGATGAACATAGCCAGACAGATATTGCCGGACTCTATGCGATTGGGGAAACCTCTTATACTGGCCTGCATGGTGCTAACCGTATGGCCAGTAACTCACTTTTAGAATGTTTTGTCTATGGAATGAGTGCAGCCAAGCACATTCAGGAAAATTTCAAGGCCGATCAGCCAGCTCCTGCAGTTCCAGCTTGGGATGATTCTCAGGTGACCAACCCGGATGAGGATGTCGTGATTCTGCAAAACTGGGATGAGCTACGTCAGACCATGTGGAACTATGTTGGCATTGTCCGCACGACCAAACGCCTGGAACGTGCGCTACATCGTATTGAAATGCTGAAAAAAGAAATTACCGAGTACTATCAGGATTACCAGGTCAGCAAAAATCTGATCGAGCTGCGCAATCTGGTGCTGGTGTCCGAGATGATCGTGCGCTGCGCCATGCACCGTAAAGAATCTCGCGGTTTGCATTTCACCCTGGATTATCCCGAGCTGCTACCAGAATTACGCAAAACAGTCCTCGTCCCACCAAATTTTGAAGTGGAAACGCCTTTGGTGAATTGTTAAAAGTCGATGGAGATAACATCCTTGGATGATATCTCCTTTTCTTTTTAGATTTTTATTTGCTCAAAGTCAGCTTAGGCTATTTATAGCCAGTCTTCTAATTTCAAATATTTAACGTTGTGGTGGAATTGAATATGTTCCGGTCACATGCGCCACAGGTTCTTCATGATCTATCGAATAAATCCAGACTTCTCCCACGATCAGTGCCTTGCCGACCTTGATCAGCTTACATTCTCCCCGTATATCCGTTCCACCAGAAGGTTTACGTAAAAAATTGATATTCAAGTTAGTGGTCACGGCCAAACCGACCAATCCAATTTCACCCAGAATGGCGACATAAAGAGCAAAATCCGCCAAGGTCATCATGGTTGGACCAGAAACGGTACCGCCTGGACGCAACTCCTCTGATCTCACCTGATAAAGTAGAGTGGCTCCACGCGGAGAAATGGCTTCAATCCGGCACTTCTCCAGGCTTTGTGGAAATTCTTGTTGTAAAAATTGTTCTATCTCTGTTTTGGTCGTTTTCATCTTATTAAAAAAATCTTCTATATCAGTCTTAATATAGAAGATTCTTCACAGATAAACCTAGAGAAAAATTAAATAAAAAGTATTTTAATTCCAAGCTTATTTTAAATAACTTAAGGCCTGCTCAAATACCTGCTCAGGCGTTTGAGTTGCATCCAGACGTTTGATCCGTTCAGGATGACGTTGCCATAAAGTTTCATATCCCGCTCTCACTTTCTCAAAGAAAGTGACTTTTTCCTGTTCAAAGCGATCCAGCGCACCACGTTCACGTGCTCGGTTCATCCCCAGTTCAATAGGTGCTTCTAACCAGAACGTGATGTCCGGCATGCGTGCGACAAAGTGGTCATTCAGTAACTGCAACTTGGTTTCGCTCAGACCCCGACCTGCACATTGATAGGCAAAGCTGGCATCGCTAAAACGGTCACATAACACAATTTTCCCAGCTTCTAATGCGGGCAGAATCACTTGTGCCAGATGCTGGGCACGCGCCGCATACATCAATAACAGCTCGGTATCATGCGCCATGGCTTCTTCATGGTTCACAGCCAGCAACAGCGAGCGAATCTGCTCAGCCATCGGGGTTCCACCGGGTTCACGAGTCAAAATAACATCTTTGCCCTGGGCGATAAAATCTTCATAGATCGAACGAATGAGCGTGGTTTTACCTACACCTTCTGTGCCTTCAAAGCTAATAAACATACTCATTCCTTATTTTTCGAGCGTAAAATCGTCAGATATTCCTGTACGGCTTTATTGTGGTCATTCAGATTGCTCGTGAACTTATGTCCACCATTACCGGTAGCGACAAAATACAGGTTGTCAGAATTATCCGGATGCATGGCTGCTTCAATGGCTTTCTTGCTTGGCAAGGCAATTGGCGTTGGCGGCAAACCTGAAATAGTATAGGTGTTATACGGCGTCGGTGTGCGTAAATCTTTACGGGTAATATTGCCATTATAATTATCGCCCATTCCGTAAATCACTGTTGGATCGGTCTGTAAACGCATGCCAATTTTTAAACGGCGTACAAATACCCCAGAAACCTGTTCCAATTCACGATCTACACTGGTCTCTTTTTCAATAATCGATGCCATAATCAGCGCGTCATATTTATTCTGATATGGCAGATCAGTTGCACGTTTCGCCCACGCCTCATCCAGTGCTTCCATCTGTCGCTGATAAAGATTGGTCAGAATTTTACGGTCAGTTTCACCTTTGGCAAAGAAATAAGTATCCGGTGCAAACAGCCCTTCAGGATGTGAAAACGGAATATTCAGTTCTTTGAGTAATTGCTCAGTAGGCAGATGCAGCACTTCTTTGGTGACCAGATCATTTTTCTTCAGGGCATCAATCAGTTGCTTAAAAGTCGTTCCTTCAATCACCAGAATCCGGCTCATCTGGGCATTGTCTGCATCGGAAATCATCTCCAAGACCTGACGGATGCTCATGCCCTGGCGCACTTCATACACGCCCGCTTTCATGCTGTCATGAATCATGATGCGCTGATACAGCTTGAGAATGATCGGAAAACTCACCTGATTTTCTTTGGCCAGACGATCAATAAAACCGGAATAGGTTTGACCAGATTCAATCGCGAGCAGCTGTTTTTTTCCTTCGACAGGATACTCCTTCCACAAACTGCTTTTCAGGATCAACGCCAAGATCAAAGCAATCCCCATCAGGACCAAGGCAATTCCTTTGAAAGATGAGGAGAATCTCGCTTTATTTTTCTTTTTGGCTTTAGGTTTGGAAGCTGACATATTAAGACATCTGGTTCAATCGAAGACGGTTAAAAATTTCAATACAAGCATCGCCATCCAAGGTTCGCTGCTCAAATTGCGTGACAATTTTCATCGGGCTGAGTGCATTGCAGAAAAACAGGCTTTGAATATGGTTGATTTCATCCATATCGATACAGCGTTGCTGACAGCTAATTCCCTGATCTTGCATACGTTGTAGAATTTCTGCACGCATGACACCGAAGACGCCATTATAACGAAGTTCCGGCGTAATCCATGTATTGTTTATACGAATGAAACAATTACTGCTTACCCCTTCGACAACACCGCCCTGTACATCTGTCACCAGGGCCTCAGGCCAGCCGCTTTGATCTGCTTCCTGTTTCAGCAAAACCTGCTCTAGACGGTTTAAGGTTTTTAGCCCTACCAGACTCGGCATCGTCAGTCCTAATGCCTGCTGTAAAATGCCACTTTGAATCTGCTCAAACTTAAAATCCTGTACGGTTTGAGGATAATAAAATAGCCAGAGATCTGCAGGATGATCCGGCAAGCTATAACCGCGCTGACCAATTCCACGACTCAGCACGATTTTCAATGTGCCATTCAGTTCATGTTCTGATGCACGTAAAATCTGTAAGCTTTCTGCAATCAGATCAAGATTGGCATTCAGGCTTAATTTCTGATTGCTAATGTGCAAACGTGCCAGATGACGATCATATAATTCAATCCGGTTATGCCGAATCCGGGCCGTGGTAAAACAGCCATCACCATAATGAAAGCCACGATCCAGCACATCTATCTGGCTGACCTGTTGGGCATTTTTTAAATACAGCATATTTTGCAGCCTCTAAAATGAAAAATTGAGCAGTCAGATTCAGGCTTCACCTATATATCTTTTTTACTCACATCCAATTCTTTTTTAATTATTTTTTATGCAAAAAATCTCAAGCTATTCTTGCCTCATCTAACAAAAGCTAAAAAACTTGAGGCAAAAAATGAACACGCGTAAATTAAAAATTGGGGTACTGGCAGCGCTACTTTCAGCAAGCGCCTTAAGCGTTTCAGCAAAAGATTTCCTGAACGTGTCTTATGACCCGACTCGCGAATTGTACGACAACTTTAATAAAGAATTCAGTGCTTACTGGAAAAAAACCACTGGCCAGGAAGTCAATTATAAACAGTCGCATGGCGGTTCAGGCAAACAGGCACGTGCGGTGATTGATGGTCTGGATGCAGATGTTGTAACACTGGCACTGGCAGCAGATATTGATGAAATTGCAGAACGTGGTTTGCTGCCTAAAGACTGGCAAAAGAAATTCCCGCAGAATTCGACACCCTATACTTCAACCATCGTTTTTCTTGTACGTAAAGGCAATCCAAAAGGAATCAAAGACTGGGGAGATCTGGTTAAACCAGGCGTAGACATTATTACCCCGAACCCAAAAACTTCAGGTGGTGCACGCTGGAATTATCTGGCTGCCTGGGCGTGGGCCAAACACCAGAAAGGTGGCAATGATGCCAAAGCACAAGACTTTGTCCGTCAAATCTACAAACAAACCAAAGTACTGGATTCGGGTGCACGTGGTGCTACCACGACTTTCGCTGAACGCGGGATTGGGGATGTATTACTGGCTTGGGAAAATGAAGCACATTTGGCCGTCCGCGAACAGCCGGGAAAATTTGAAATCATTACTCCTTCTCTGTCTATTCTGGCTGAACCACCCGTGGCAATCGTAGAAAAAAATGCCAAGAAAGATGGTAATGAACATCTGGCCAAAGCCTATTTAAATTACCTCTATTCACCTGCTGGACAGACTGTGGCGGCGAAAAACTTTTACCGTCCACGTAATGCGAATGTATTAAAGCAATACAGTACCGTATTCAAGTCCTTAAAACTGGTCACCATTGATAAAGAATTTGGTGGCTGGACCAAGGTTCAGAAACAGCATTTTGACAATGGCGGTGTGTTTGATCAGATTGTCAAAGCCAATCACGCAAAATAATACTTTAAATGCAGTTCATTATGGCCTTTATTCATAAGGCCATTCTTATTTCAAACACTTAAGAGCTTATTTATCTCTTTTTTTCATATAAAATTCATTTTTAATTATTTTTTATGCATAAAGAATAAGTTTATTCTGCGCTTATGTTACAGAACATATCAGAGATTCAGTCCAGATGAGCATTTCAAACACATTAAAACTTGGGGTTTTAGCAGCTGTTATCTCGGCAACCTCATTTGGTGCAGCAGCACGTGATTTTCTCAATGTATCCTATGATCCGACCCGTGAACTGTATGAAGATGTAAATAAGAATTTTGGCAAATATTGGGAAAGCCGTACCGGTCAAAAAATCAATTTCAAGCAATCGCATGGCGGTTCAGGCAAACAGGCACGTGCCGTGATTGATGGTCTGGATGCAGATATCGTAACGTTAGCATTGGCTGCCGATATTGATGTGCTGGCAGAAAAAGCTAAACTGTTACCTGCGGACTGGCAAAAGAAATTGCCGCAAAACTCGACGCCTTATACTTCAACCATCGTGTTCCTGGTGCGTAAAGGCAATCCGAAAGAGATTAAGGACTGGGGTGATCTGGTCAAACCGGGCGTAGCAATCATTACCCCAAACCCGAAAACTTCAGGCGGTGCACGCTGGAATTATCTGGCAGCTTGGGCTTGGGCCAAACATCAGGCGGGCGGCAACGATAAGACTGCGCAAGAATTTGTTCGTAAAATTTATAAAAATACCAAAGTTCTGGATTCCGGGGCACGTGGTTCAACCACGACCTTTGCTGAACGTGGCATTGGGGATGTTTTACTCGCATGGGAAAACGAAGCGCATTTAGCCCTTCGCGAACAGCCGGGCAAGTTTGAAATTATTACCCCTTCTCTGTCGATTCTGGCTGAGCCACCGGTGGCGATTGTAGAAAAAAATGCCAAGAAAAAAGGCAACCAGCACTTGGCTCAAGGTTATTTGAACTTCCTGTATTCGCCATTGGGTCAAGACCTGGCAGGTAAACATTATTATCGTCCACGTAATGCCAAAGTACTGGCCAAATACAGCCAAGTATTTAAGCCATTAAAACTGGTGACGGTTGATCAGGAATTTGGCGGCTGGAACAAAGTACAAAAGGCTCACTTTGAAAATGGTGGTGTATTTGACCAGATCGTTAAAGCCAACAGCGCGAAATAATTTTCCAAGCTGATTGATATAGGAGCATCGACATGATTCATACGCTTATCGTTCCTGGTGTAGGTGGCAGTGAATACAACCACTGGCAAACCTGCTTACAGCACCGGCTGATGCGATGCTCCCGTGTGCAGCAAAAGGACTGGAATCATCCGGTACTGGATATCTGGGTAGCAGAATTTGTCAAAACTCTGCAAGCCATTCCAGCAGAGGTTCAGATTGTCGCACACAGCTTTGGCTGTCTGACCAGTATTGCGGCCCTTGCCCAACATCCCGAACTCAATGCAAAAGTAAAAAATCTGCTATTGGTGGCACCAGCTAATCCGGCACGATTTGGGGAAAATGGTTTTTCGCGCGACAGTCAGACTGACTACAGCACCTATTTTCAACGGCTCAAGCTTCAGGTACCCACCACGTTATTGATCAGTGAAAATGATCCCTGGTTAAGTTTTGAAGATGCCCACATACTGGCCCAAACCTGGAAAATCAAACCAATTAATCTGGGTGCAGTCGGTCATGTCAATGTCGCTTCTGGTTTTGGCCCTTTTCCTGAAATTGAACACTATTTGATTTCAGAAAACACTATGCCCCATATCAGCAAAGTTGATGAGAGCAAGTGTTATTTTAAATTTGCATTTTAGTCGCTGCAAACTATGCTTGTGCCAAATTTATTTTCTAATTTCGCTGGTTATTTTTAATCAGCATTCTCTCTTTTGAGGAGTAATCATGTCGCAGCGATCCCGAGTGCTGCCAGGATTTGGTCTTTCTCTAGGCTTTACCCTAGCGTATTTGTCATTAATCGTTTTGATCCCGCTGTCAGCTGTTTTTATTAAATCACTGGGCATTGGTTGGGATGGCTTATGGGAAATCCTGAGCTCTGAACGTATCTTGAAATCATTGCAGTTAAGCTTCACCGCAGCCATTGTCGCTGCACTGGTCAATGTAGTATTTGGCCTGTTACTGGCGTGGTGTCTGGTACGTTACAGCTTTCCGGGCAAACGTATTGTCGATGCCCTGGTAGATTTGCCTTTTGCCTTGCCCACTGCGGTTGCGGGTATTGCCCTGACCTCTTTATATGCACCGACCGGCTGGATTGGTCAATATTTAGAACCGATTGGCATTCAAGTCGCTTATACCCCGATTGGTATTACACTGGCATTGATCTTTATTGGCCTGCCTTTTGTGGTGCGTACCGTCCAACCGGTACTGAGTGATCTGGAAACTGAACTGGAAGAAGCGGCTTCTGCACTGGGTGCCAACCGTTTTCAGATCTTGACCAAAGTGATTTTTCCAATTCTGCTGCCTGCACTGATCACTGGTTTTGCTTTGGCCTTTGCCCGTGGTGTCGGTGAATATGGTTCAGTCATCTTTATCGCCGGTAACCAGCCTTTTGAAACGGAAATTGCACCGCTAATGATTATTTCTCGCCTAGAAGAATATGACTATGCCGGTGCAACCACGATTGCTGTCGTCATGCTACTGATTTCCTTCGTGATGCTATTCCTGATTAACTTATTACAAGCATGGGCCAGCCGTCGTACCGGGAGAACTGCGCGATGAGTTTAAATACCAACAGCAATGCGCTGGCTGAAAAGCTGCAATCCCGTGATGCAACCCGCGAGCCGACTTGGGTACGCTATACGCTGCTCACTATTGCGCTGATTTTCTTTTTAAGCTGCTTGATTCTGCCCTTGATTCTGGTATTTGTGGAAGCCTTTAAACAGGGAGTTGGTGTCTATACACAGGCACTGGTGCATCCGGATACTCTGTCGGCAGTGAAACTTACCTTGCTGACTGCTGCAATCGCGGTACCACTCAATGTCGTATTTGGTGTTGCGGCAGCCTGGTCTGTGGCGAAGTTCAACTTTCCGGGGAAATCCTTCCTGACCACCATTATTGATCTCCCTTTCTCGGTTTCACCTGTGATCGCGGGTATGATGCTGGTGCTGATTTTTGGTACCCAAGGCTGGATGGGCTCCTGGCTGATGGATCATGATATCAAGATCCTTTATGCGGTGCCTGCGATTGTCCTGGCGACTATCTTCATTACGGTACCTTTTGTTGCACGTGAGCTGATTCCGTTAATGGAAGCACAAGGGACCGAAGAAGAAGAAGCTGCGATTGTACTCGGTGCATCTGGCTGGCAGACTTTCTGGAAAGTGACCCTGCCCAATATCAAATGGGGTCTGATCTACGGCGTGATTCTGTGTAATGCGCGGGCTATGGGTGAATTTGGTGCGGTGTCGGTGGTTTCCGGCCATATCCGTGGTGAAACCAACACCTTACCGCTACACGTCGAAATTCTTTATAACGAATATACCTTTAGTGCTGCGTTTGCCGTGTCTTCGCTTCTGGCTCTCCTCGCAATTGTAACCCTGATTTTAAAAACATGGGTGGAACTGCGCCAGGAAAAACAAGACAAACGTAATGAAGATTCAACAGTTTCTTAAGGAATGCCCACATGAGTATTCAAGTACAAAATATTGAAAAACACTTTGGTGCATTCCATGCACTGAAAAATATCTCGCTGGATTTTCCAGATGGTCAACTGGTCGCGCTTCTTGGCCCATCTGGTTGTGGCAAAACCACTTTGCTACGGATTATTGCCGGTCTGGAATCTGCGGATGGCGGCCAAGTGATTTTAGAAGGTCAGGATGCCACCAATGTGCATGTGCGTGAGCGTGAAGTTGGCTTTGTATTCCAGCACTATGCCCTGTTCCGTCATATGACGGTATTTGACAATATCGCCTTTGGTCTGCGTGTTCGTCCGCGTAAAACCCGTCCATCGGAAGCAGAAATCAAGAAACGTGTGACTCGTTTGCTCGACTTGGTTCAGCTTGGTTTCCTGGCTGACCGATATCCAGCTCAACTTTCTGGTGGTCAGCGCCAGCGTATTGCCTTGGCACGTGCTTTGGCAGTTGAACCGCGCGTATTGTTACTGGATGAACCTTTCGGTGCACTGGATGCCAAAGTCCGTAAGGAGCTGCGTCGCTGGTTACGCACCCTGCATGACGAATTGCATATTACTTCTATTTTCGTAACACACGATCAGGAAGAAGCGCTTGAAGTTGCAGATCAGATCGTAGTAATGAACAAAGGCAATGTGGAACAGATCGGATCTCCACGTGAAGTCTATGAAACCCCGAAAACTCCATTTGTATTCGACTTTTTGGGTCAGGCGAACCGTTTTGAAGGTCAGAACCATGGCGGCCTTATTCAGCTCGGTGAAGACCGCATTCAATTCGAGGGTGCAAAAAATGCCGCTCAAGGTGAAGTGATTTTATTCGCGCGCCCAGATGAGCTACGCATTCATGCACAGCCACACGACAATGCCATTCAAGCGACCTTCATTCGTGAATTATGGATCGCGGGTAAAGTAGTTGCAGAGCTAAATGACCGTCAAGGCAACCTGATCGAAATTTTACTAACACCGGATGAAGCGAGAGCGCATCAATTTCGCCCAAATCAAACTGTTTGGTTAAGTGCGGTGAACTTGCATTTATTTGAAAACCAGGTCGCTTAAGATCAAAAGATGGGGCTTTAAAATGCCCCATCCTCTTCTAGGGTAAGAGAATTATGAATTTCCAACAATTAAGAATTATACGAGAAACGGTTAGACAAAATTTTAATTTAACTGAAGCTTCCGCTGCGCTTTATACTTCGCAGTCGGGGGTAAGTAAGCATATTAAAGATCTGGAAGATGAATTGGGGGTACAGCTCTTTATCCGTAAAGGTAAACGCCTATTGGGCTTAACCGAACCGGGTCAGGCACTTTTAGGCATTGTGGAACGCATGCTGGTCGATGCCGACAATATCAAACGTCTGGCGGATGATTTCAATAAAGTCGATGAAGGCACATTGACCATTGCTACCACACATACCCAGGCGCGTTATGTGTTGCCACCAATTGTCAGCCAATTCAAAAAAGAATTCCCTAAAGTACATTTGATTTTGCAACAGGCCAGCCCGGTTGAAATCACGGAAATGCTGCTGCAAGGTCAAGCGGATATCGGTATTGCGACCGAAGCACTCACCACTGAAGATAATTTGGCCAGCGTGCCTTATTATAACTGGCAGCATAGTATTATTACCCCGCAGAATCATCCACTGGCAAGTAAGGAACACGTGCTCATCGAAGATCTGGCGCACTACCCGATTATTACCTATCACGGTGGTCTTACCGGTCGCTCCAAGATTGATACCGCCTTTGAAGAAGCTGGTTTTGATGTGGATATTGTGATGTCCGCACTTGATGCCGATGTCATCAAGACCTATGTAGAAATGAATATGGGTGTCGGCATTGTCAACGATGTGGCCTATGACCCGGAGCGTGATTACCGCTTAAAGCAGATTAAAACCGATATTTTCGGCATAAATACCACTTGGATTGCAGTGCGTAAAGGTCATTTATTACGCGGTTATGGCTACGAGTTTATTTCCCTCTGCTCACCAGACGCAGATATTAAGGCACTGAAAAAAGTGGCTTATCCAGACGAATAAATTGCAGTATTTTAAGTTTTTAATCAAAGAGGCTACATCGCCTCTTTTTTATTTTTTGAGTGGATAAAGAATATAAATATCAAGCATAATCACGTGCATAATAAATTGAATTATACCAAGATGATCAATCATAAATTTGCTCTTTTCTCCGTGGGCTTGTTTTTCTCCGGGTCAGGTTATGCAGCAGCGTTTGAACAATCTAACCAAAGTATCCAATCGTTTTTTGAAAAAAATCATTATGCTGAAGTTTCACTGGCCTGGGTTCGCCCCGATATCAGCGGTCAGGTACAACATACCGAAGAGCTGCAACAATTATGCATCACCGATTTTTCAACAGGAAATCTTGCCTATAGTCAATGGATTTCCAATGTCGCATTAAAATTCCAGTTGCATCCTCAAGTGTCGTGGGGACTGATTTACGATCAGCCTTATTCTATAGATATCGCTTATCATTATGATCCTGTTTTTGCAGGTGCAGCGCTTCCAATTGAGGCTGCTACTATTCAGTTTGAGAGCCATAATTTGACCTCATTAATTGGCTTTCAACCAAACGATAACTGGAATTTTTATACAGGGCTAAGTTATCAAAGCTTAGAGGGAAATTTATATTTATCCGGGCAGACATTTTATATATTCAATGGTTATCGAGCCACATTTGAACGAGATCCCGCTTGGGGCTGGTTTGCAGGAATCAGTTATCAGATTCCTGAATATTTTTTTAGAACCGCACTGACCTATCGTTCTGCAATCACTCATCATAATAAAACCACTGAATCGATTATTGTAGGTACGAATCCAGCGCCTTATACAGAAATTCAAACTCCTCAGTCAGTGAATCTGGATTTTCAGACAGCTTTAACTGATAAAAATGCGCTCTATGGCATGCTGCGTTGGTCGAACTGGCAAAATTTCGTGATCCAGCCGCCTAAATTTGGCGCTGTAATTGACTATGCGGCCTTACAGTTTCCGGAAGTAAAACCTTTCAGAATGATTGATTATCGTAAAGATCAATGGTCTGGAAAAATCGGACTTGCTCATCAATGGCCATCTTTTGGCATAAATTCTATCGAATTTTTATGGGATTCTGGTACAGGAAATTCAGCTTCAACCCTGAATCCGAGTGATGGCTATTGGGGCATCGGACTAGGTCATCTTTATAAGATTCAAGAAACCTGGGATATTGCTACAGGACTATATTATTTAAAGTTTCAAAAACCTGAAATTTCTTCATCCGCACCTATTACGCCACAGATTGCAGGTTTATCTGCAGTTTCTGAAAATAGTGCCTGGATCTTAGGTTTGAAACTGGGTTATCACTTTTAAATTACTTATTACAAAGCATAAAAAACGGGCCGAAGCCCGTTTTTTATAGATTAAAACTTAGAAGCGGAAGCTGACACCCAATTTTGCGACTGGTAGCCATTCGTATTTATTGTCATTACGAATCTCGTTTTCTTCATTACGTAAGGCAGTATCAAAATCTGGAATATCTGGATTAAACTCATCTACTGGAACAAATGCGCCTGTAGGAGTTAGATTAACACTTGGGTTACCATTATAATATGCACCGATTTCACCAAATACACCCCAACGATTGGTAATTGCTGGAGAGAAACCGATCCCTACATAAGGTGCAATATTGTTTTTGTAAGATAAATCTCCTGTCACACGCCCAGTAGTGCTTCCTACTGTTCTGTATCGATTACCATCAACACTAATAGTACCATCAGCACCCGTACGACTTTCTAGACCATAATCATTGTCAACATATGCTACACCTGCTGCCATATAGAACCAGTTCGCCCAAGGACGAATTTCAGCATTTAAATAGGTCAAGTTATTGTCCATATCCAGGTCATATTTTGTACCATTGATTGACAAGTCATCAGACCAGGAAATGTCACCACCGTTATAACCTAAAGTCACGCCGACATATGGATTGGCATTCCAAGAAATTGCCCCACCATAACCGGTAGTACCGACTTCAGCACGAACAGCTGCGGGTTTAAAGAAAGAGAATTCAGCAACGCCTTCATCTGTTACGATTGTTTCATCAGCAGCCATCGCAGAACCCGCTGCTAGAGCTAAGACTGATACTGCTAAAATATTATGTAAAGATTTCATTATTTCTCTCCTCAAAAGAACTTATTTTGATCATTAGTTATTCGTGATAGGCTCAATATAAAGGACTTAAAAAATATTTTTTATTCACATTTTGCTCATCTTTTGTTATTTTTTGATACAAATTAATTTTTCTTGTTGAGAACCAAGTGTTTTCTAACACTTCTCCTACATTTCAACATAATGAAAAAGTACACTTATCACTTTAATAATTTCACGCTTTCTACACTTCTGGTTATTTTTCATCTATTTTTAGTGCTTTCAACTATTTTTCCTGCAATATAGTGTAAAATCTAGAAAATTTTTTTCTGGAAGGAAGATCATGTCGCAGCTTTCAACAATCATTGAACAAGCGTTTGAAGACCGTGCGAATTTTACAGCTGCAGATTGCTCTGCTGAAATCCGTCAAGCAGTTGAGGAAGTAATTGCTGGTCTAGACAATGGTACTTTACGTGTTGCTGAAAAAGTCGATGGTGAATGGGTTGTTCATCAATGGATTAAAAAAGCGGTATTGTTATCATTTAAATTAAACGACAATAAACCAATGGAAGCTTGTGATCTTCGTTTCTATGACAAAGTAGAGACTAAATTCTCAGGTTGGACTGAAGAACAATTCAAGGCTGCTGGCGTACGTATTGTACCACCTGCTGTTGCACGTAAAGGTTCTTTCCAGGCCAAAGGCGTGATCTTGATGCCTTCTTATGTCAACATCGGTGCTTATGTAGATGAAGGCACGATGGTTGATACTTGGGCAACTGTCGGTTCATGTGCACAAATTGGTAAAAATGTTCACTTGTCAGGTGGTGTAGGTATTGGTGGTGTGCTTGAACCGCTTCAAGCGAATCCAACTATTATTGAAGATAACTGCTTTATCGGTGCACGTTCTGAAATCGTTGAAGGCGTAATCGTTGAAGAAGGTTCTGTGATTTCAATGGGCGTATTCATTGGTCAATCAACCAAGATTTATGACCGTGCCACTGGCGAAATCCACTACGGCCGTGTACCAGCAGGTTCTGTCGTTGTTGCGGGTAGCCTTCCGTCTAAATGCGGTACTTACAGCTTGTATGCTGCCATCATCGTGAAAAAAGTTGATGCACAAACTCGTTCTAAAACAAGTCTGAACGATCTATTACGCGAAGACTAAAATGTCTTAACTTAGAGGACACATTTGTGCTCCTCGGAGCTTCAACTGCTCCTCGTCTCTACGATTAGTAATGATCGTAGGGATTTTTATTTTTATACCCGGTTATTTATTTTTCATTGGTTAGTTTTGTTATGAATACGCTTCGATCTTCCGCAATTCCTGTCTCTGATCCGTCTGCGGGTTTACGCATTACGGAGATTTTCTATTCATTGCAAGGTGAAGCCAATGCCGCAGGACTGCCAACAGTATTTATCCGTTTAACCGGTTGCCCATTGCGTTGTAGCTATTGTGATACCACATATTCCTTTGAAGGCGGTGAGCGTCAGTCTCTGGACGATATTATCCAGACCACGCTTGATTTTAAAACCCCTTATGTCTGTGTGACCGGTGGTGAACCACTGGCGCAGCCCAATGCCCTACCCCTGATGCAGCGACTGGCAGATTTAGGATGCGAAGTTTCACTTGAAACCAGTGGCGCTTTAGATGTGTCCAAAGTGGATTCACGTGTTTCCAAAGTCCTCGATTTAAAAACACCAACTTCAGGTGAAGTTGCACGGAATTTGCTTTCTAATCTCGATCATTTAACTGCACATGATCAAATCAAGTTTGTGATATGCAATCGTGAAGATTATGAATGGTCAAAGCAGCAGTTAGAACTGTACCAACTTCAAGACAAAGTGAGTACAGTTTGGTTTTCGCCTGCATTTGCGGTCGAAAAAGGTGCAGTTCAGTTACCACCACTGGCACGTGATTTGGCTCAGTGGATTTTAGAAGACCATCTCCCTGTTCGTTTCCAGTTACAGCTACACAAGTTGTTATGGAATGATGAAACTGGTCGTTAATTTTTTGTAAAGTATTTTTTTGGAGAATCAGCTTATGCGCCCTCGTGCCATTGTCCTGTTATCTGGCGGATTAGACTCAACAACATGTCTGGCTTGGGCACAGGCACGCTATGAATGTATCGCACTCAGTTTTCGATATGGTCAGCGTTCAACGACCGAGCTGGATGCAGCAAAAGCTTTAACGCAACGTGCGGGTGTGGAACATAGAGTGATCAATATTGATCTGGGTAATCTGGGTGGCTCAGCCCTTACCGATCATAGTATTGAGGTGCCCGACCATGAACAGGCTGGCATTCCGATTACCTATGTTCCGGCACGTAATACTATCTTCTTGTCTTACGCCTTAGCAGCAGCTGAAGTGTTCGAAGCTGAAGCGATTGTCATCGGAATTAATGCGGTTGATTACTCCGGTTATCCGGATTGCCGTCCGGAATTTATCGAGGCATTTGCCAACATGGCACGCCTTGCAACCAAGGTTGGCGTAGAGGGTCAGGCGCTCAAATTTGAAACACCTTTGTTACATTTATCCAAAGCAAATATTATTCGCTTAGGTATTGAACATGGCGTAGACTACAGTCAAACGGTGTCATGCTATCAAGCAGATGACCAAGGACGTGCCTGTGGCAAATGCGACAGTTGTCGTTTACGTAAACAGGGTTTTGCGGACGCAGGTGTTGAAGACCCGACACGTTATATACCGTAATAACAAGGTAGAGTTTATGAAGAATTTAAAATCAAGCATCGTGCTTTCAGCAATTGTTTCAGCTGCTGCTATGTTCGCAACTACAGCTCAAGCGGCTGATGACAAATTACAACAAGCTTATAAAAGCACCAATGTAAAATCTGCATTGATCAATGTTTGTAAAAATGAAACTGGCAAAAGTAAAAAATTGACGGCGGCTGAAGTCAGCAAATATTGTGGTTGTGCTATTGAAGCAGATGGCAAATTAACCAATGCACAAAAATGGGAAATTCAAAGCACTATTAATCAGAAGAAAAGCCCAGGCACTTTAGCTTTTGTACAGAAGCAGAATAAAGATCTTCAAGCATGCTTTGGTCCACAGTTAACAGGCAAACTGAAAACATTGACTGAAGAAGCAATGAAATCAGCTCAAGCGACACCAAAGAAATAAGATCTGATGATTCTTTGATAAAATAAGCCACTATAATAATGTGGCTTATTTTTTTGAAAAAATTTAAAGAAAACAGGAGTTTTTATGTCTGAAATTAGTTTGCTTGACCAGAATTTTCCTGCGACGACAGGCGAAATCAATTTAACCCAGTTAAATACAGAATGGCTGGTGATTTATTTTTATCCTAAAGATTCTACGCCAGGCTGTACGACTCAGGCAGTTGGCTTTTCCTGTTTAAAAGATCAGTTTGATGCTTTAAACACCACAATTCTTGGCGTATCCCGTGATTCGGTAAAAGCGCATCAGAACTTTACTGAAAAGCAGAATTTGAGTATCAATCTGATCAGCGATAAAGAAGAAATTTTGTGTCATCATTTTAATGTGATTAAAGAAAAGAACATGTATGGCAAACAAGTGATGGGCATTGAGCGTTCGACTTTCATTTTCCATAATGGTCAACTGGTGAAAGAATACCGTAAAGTGAAAGCAGCCGGTCATGCTGAGCAAGTGCTAGAAGATTTAAAAGCATTGCAAGCTGCTTAATAATTGCATGCTTGTGTATAAATAGAAGCTCGAACCATTCGGGCTTTTTTTACAATAACTTTCATATCATCAAGTATTTTATATTTCCCCTAGTTCATTTCACACTGTCCTGATAGATGAAGATTCACTTTATCCCCTACGCCGGCAATTCCTTTTTTCATACCAAAATCCCTACGGTTAATCACGGCAGATGCCTGAACATCAAGCAGGTTGGCATTCGACATACTGGGTTTAAAGGTTGTTTCAAAAATCACAGGCTTGGTCACACCACGCAGGGTTAAATGACCTAAAACATTGTATTTGCCATTGCCCAAGTCTTTAAACTGGATACTTTTAAAAATTACAGTCTTATATTTTTCTACATAAAACAGGTCTTCGCCCAAAATCATATGTTTAAATAGCGGCTTACTAAAGCTTAAACTTTCCACATCCATGACCAGATGAGTTGAGGCATTTTGCGGTGCTTTAACGTCAAACTGCATCGTGGATTGAACCTGATTGAACTTGGCTTTAACTACAGTAAGACCCATCGACTTAATCTCAAAACCGACATCACTTTTGGGAGTTAAGGTCCATGATCTTGCAAAAGACTGACTGGTCAAAGCTAAACAGATCGCTAGGCTAAGGAGCCCAGTTTTTATTATTGTTTTCAATTTTAAATCCACCTTGTTTAATTTCTTATTGATCGGATTTAAGTACACCGCTTAATCTGAAACTAAACTTTCTTGTTTTTGAGCGAACAGGTTTTCGTTATTTTTATACCAGTTTATTGAAGTTTTTGTAAAATCATTCATGACTAACGGACAAAATACTTGCTTTGATTTTTCTCTAATAAGTGGCCCTGCTAGGCGAGCAGTAAACTTGTGTCATCTTATAAAATTCTGATTTTGTAAATTTTTTATACCAAACAGATCGTTTATTTTAAGCTCAATATATATTGAAATATCCATGTGCTCACAGTAATGAAAAGAGTTGTTTTCTGCGCTGCCTATTCTTGATCACTATCTAAAATGACACGTTTAGACAACTCTTAACCGATCTATCCACTTCCGTAGCCTGAATCAAATACTGAGTATTAATGACACCGCGACGCCCCACATGGTACATGCAATAATAGCATCCAGTATTTTCCATGCTTTTGGATGTTGAAACCAAGGCGTCAGTATTTTTGCTCCATATCCCAAACTAAAGAAAAAAAACCAGGAAGCACAGACAGCACCTAAAGCAAACCACCATTTTCCTAAGGCGTATTGGGTTGAAATTGATCCAATCAATATGACTGTGTCTAAGTAAACATGCGGATTCAGCCAGGTAAAAGCCAGGCAGATCATCAGTACTTGTAGAAAATGCTCTGTGAGCTGACCACTTGGTGCCAAGACCTCGGTTGATTTAAATGCGCTGATCGCATGGCGTAAACCATAATAAAATAGGAATCCTGCGCCAATATATTTAGAAAATATAACAATATCCGGATAATGTTCAATGACGCGCGCAAAGCCCAGTACGCCAAGCAGAATTAAAATGGAATCAGATAAGGCACAAATCACACAGACCCAAAACACATGCTGCTGTTTTAAACCTTGTTTTAATACAAAAGCATTCTGTGCACCGATACTGACAATCAGGCTCATTCCCACAGCAAAACCACTCATCATATAACTGAACATCACATTCCCCCTTTTTCGAATAAATGAATTATTGAACAAAATGAGTGCGATTAATTAAAACTAAGTTAATATCAATTTAACTAAATTATTTTTAGATAATAGAAATGCTGAATGCGAAACAATGTGATGCTTTTTATGCAGTTGCAAAAACGGGAAGTTTCGATCTGGCTGCCGAGCAGCTAAATATTACTGCTTCGGCAGTGACCCTTCGTGTTCAAAGTCTGGAAAAAAATTGGGACAATTGCTTCTGGTCAGAGATCGGCCTTGCCGCGTGACCCAATCCGGGCAAACTTTATTGCATTATTTACAGCATCAACGTTTGCTAGAACAGAATTTGATGCAAGATTTGGGTGGACAGCTGCAACATGAAGGTTTCTATTGTCTGAATATTGCCACCAATGCTGATTCACTCGCGACCTGGCTATTACCCACCTTACAAGCCCAGCTGATCCAGCATAAAATTGTGCTGCATTTTCAGGTAGATGATCAATCTCAAACTCATCATCTGTTAGAAGCAGGTCTCGTCAATGCCTGTTTGAGTACTGAAGCCAAGGCAATGAAAGGTTGCCGGGCCGAATTGATCGGACAGATGCAGTATCGTCTGGTCGCCACCCCTAAGTTTTCCCGAAACTGGTTTCATCAAGGCGTACATCGGGATGCGCTACGCCTTGCCCCTGCCATTATTTTTAATGAAAAAGACCAACTCCATACCCAATTTATTCAGCACGAATTTGGCCTGAACCTTGCTCAATATCCTCACTTTTTTATTCCATCGACCCACGCATTTTTTGATGCGATTGTCATGGGTCTAGGCTATGGCTGGCTGCCGGACTATCAAACCAGGGATTTGCTGGAGTCAGGTCGACTGCTTGAACTTTCAAGTGAGATGCGAATTGAAGTACCCTTGTATTGGCATCACTGGAAAGAACAGTCTCCTGCTCTAGAAATCCTTGGGGAATGTTTGAAACAGCATGCTCAAACGACCATGAATCACCCCATAACAACCTGATACTTTTAAAGCAGATTGGTTTTATCATTCTGGGCAAATTTTTCACTGAGTTGCTGATAGGTCGTGGTTTTTTGGAAATTCTCTAGAAAATCAATCGTGCCTTGTGGAAATTTATCTCGTTGAATTTCGCCACGATAATAAGCTTCACGCATCGGCGTAGCGGATAAGGCATCTTCCAGGCTGTCAAGTTCGACCATTTCCCATTCTGGGAAAAACTTTAAATAATAAGAAGAATCATCTTTAAAATGCCCAATTAGTCCGATTTTGGCATCCGGTTCAATAACCTGATTCACCAGCGATTTCACCAGTTTTTGCCATTTTTCATCATTATAAACATCTATGACTTCTACAAATTTGATCCGAGCTCGATCTTCAGGACTGAAATTTGACAGGATCATGGCTTCACGCTCCGAAGCCAAGAATGGATTCTTGATATTGCGTTCATTTTGCGCAGAACCGAGAGCCAAAATCACATGTTGACTGTGCTGCAGGGCAATATTAATCGTTTGCATGTGTGCCAGATGAAAAGGCTGAAAACGGCCAATGAAAACCAGATAATCAAATGTATAGTTCATAAGGGATCAGTTTTTTATGACTCATGAGTTGTGCTGCCCCAATAAATATGCGACATAATCATTCCCATAAAATCAAATTAAGTTTTAAAGCAAGGATAGTACGATGACACTGAGCTGTATTCAACAACCTCATGAGCATTTGAATGCGAATTTAGAACATGGTGTACTCACTTTAGCCATCAATCGCCCGGAAGCGAAAAATGCGTTATATAGTGAGCTTTATCTCTGGATTGCGAAAGCTTTAGATGAAGCAGATCAGGCACCTGAAGTTCGTGTAGTTGTATTGCGTGGTCAGGACACAGACTTTAGTGCGGGCAATGATATGCAGGATTTTATGAAATCTGCTGCGAAGAAAGGTCAGGCACCCGCTGCTGAAGGCCCGCCGTTTGTTTTACTCAAATCTGCTGCAAAATTTTCCAAGCCTTTGATTGCTGCGGTGCGTGGTGTTGCGATCGGCATTGGCGTGACGATCTTATTGCATTGTGATCTGGTCTATAGTGACAATACTGCCTTGTTCCAGATTCCATTTGTCAGTCTGGGTCTATCGCCTGAAGGCGCTTCAAGCAAGCTGTTGATTCAGCAAGCGGGTTATCATAAAGCGGCCGAATTATTGCTGACTGCGCAAAAATTCAATAGCGAAAAAGCACTCGACGCAGGTCTGGTAAATAGCATTGAAGAAGATGTTTACACCAAAGCAGCAGCACAAGCTACCCAACTCTCTGCCCTGCCATTGGCATCACTGGTGCAATCCAAAGCCTTGATGAAACACAATGTGAATGAAATTGTGGAATGGATTGACCATGAAGCAGAGATTTTCATGCAGCGTGTCGGCTCACCAGAAATGCTGGAAGCGGTTCAAGCCTTTATGCAAAAACGTAAACCTGATTTCACACAATTCAACTAATTTTCAAACTTATGAGTTCAATGAGGTGGTTTAAACTGCCTCAATCTTTTATTTTTCCAAGAATCTGAAGTATGCCAAATCAAAACTCCGAAACCTCTTCCCAAACAACAGATAGCTCAAATCCAGAAAAGAAACGTTATTACGAACCTGCACCCCAAGATATAGATGTCGATAATTTTCGTAAAGTAATTGAAAGCCGACGTTCAGTACGTAAATTTACCAAAAAGCCAATTCCTGTTGAAGTTCTAGATGCCTGTCTGGATCTGGCATTGTTGGCCCCGAATTCGTCGAACTTGCAGCCTTGGACTTTTTATGTGGTACAAAATTCAAGCAAGAAAAAACATCTGGTCAAAGCCTGTATGAGTCAATTGGCAGCCAAAACAGCTTCTGAGCTAATTGTCTGTATCGCACGTACCGACCGTATCGATGAAATGGCGAAACGTAATGTAAATGAATTTCCATTTCCAGAAGCACCGCCCGCGATTAAGAAATACTATAAATATATTCCCTACAACTATAAGACTGGTTATCTGAATGCTTTTGGTAACTTTAAGAAAGTGGCTTTCAAAGTTGCCCGTACATTGGACAAACAAATGCCAGTGTCTGCTTTCAGTCCGGCTGATGCAAAACTGTGGGCGACCAAAACGACGGCGCTCGCTTGTGAAAATCTGGTCTTAGCTTTACGTGCTTATGGTTTTGACAGCTGTATGATGGAAGGTTTTGATGAGCCGATGGTTCGTGAAATTCTGAAATTAAATGATGAACAGTATCCAGTCATGGTAATTGGTGCGGGTGAACGCGCTGAAGATGGAGTATTCTTCCCGCAGTACCGTTTTGATCGTGAACTGTTTATTCAGAAGGTTTAAGTACGTTTATTGAATGAATATCACGGCCTCGACTGTTTTCTTAAATTAACTGATATACGCGTAGGCATTTTCGTTACTTTGACAGGCCAAAGTAACCAAAGCCATTGCCAGACAGAAGGTTCATCCTTGAACCTCTGTCTGGCAGGTGACATCCATGTCACCTCAATGTAAATTCACTACTATTTTGAAAAGAAATAATATTTGATACGCGGATGGCGAAAAGGAAGAAATCTATTTAGAGCAAATACAAGTCGATGCTAAATCATTTTTTAAGAATAGTTCGCTCTTAATTTCCGATAATCAATCCAGTTACAATGAAATCCGACCGGTACCCGAACTGGTAAATGAATCGTTGCAATGGGTCCTTCTGTAATATGCTGGGCATCCAGAATTACAACTTTCGAGGGGCTACAATCTAAAGCATGGATATAAGACATTAGCCAGCCATCATTTTCAGCCTGAGCATTTTCCCGTGCGACAAAGACTGCCTCACCAGTAACCCAGTTTTCTCCAAAGGAGTAACTTTCTGTGGTTCTGGTTCTTAAATTAAAACACATCACCGTATTGCTGCTGACATGGGAAGGATCGTCAAATTCACCAAAAGAAATACTATAGATATAACGATACTGTCGCCCAATAAATGCTTCATTAATCCGTGTAAATTCCTGCTTGATATTTGATAATACGGTTCGTGTCACTTTTCCCGTTCCTTGTTCAAAAATAAAGCGCTCTAGTCGTATATCCTGATCTTCGATCGGTCCCTGAATCGAGCGGATCAATGCTTTGGAGTGCACTGGAATAGGGAATACGACTATGCAGAATTTCTGCACTGTATTGAATGGATTTACTAAGCGTATTTTTGAGCATTCTGCTCAGCGGTTTTGGCCACTGCATTGTTATTTTCCTTATTGTATTTTTTATCTGGAGTGCTAGGGCAAATTTTATAATAACAAAAGCAGTTTGACTGTTTTTCAAATGTAGACTGACGGCGCGCTAAGATGAACACGCCGCAGTGAATATAATATGAGTAATACTTTGAGTTTAGACTTCGATATCCAACAGCTGGATAAACTCAAAAGCTGGCTCTTCATAAGGATGGTTTTCTTTTAAGGCTTTAGCGACCTCGACTGCCTTTTCATCTGGCACCAGAATTTCTACCCGCCATTCCTCTACCTGTTCCAGTTTACCGACTTCACCAATATGAGGATCTGCACCTTCTTGCGGCTTAAACTGTCCTGTTCCTAAAACCTGCCAGGCGCAGTTCGTATACTCACCAATACCACCCGCTCCTGCTGCAAAGACTGCATTTTTGGTGTCTTCCAGATTTTCGTCCGGTACGTAATAAATCAGCTTTAACATATATTCTTTCCTGAAATTCAGATATTTATTGTATTTTTAAGGGCTTGGGTAATTATCTTCAATGCAGGATTTTGGGAATTCTTGTTAAATGTTGCATACAAGCCTAGTTTTGGCAGTGCCTGATCCGTCTGGATAATTTTCACATGATCATTCAAAAATCTCAGTAAATACTCAGGAGCAAAACTAAAACCCATCCCCATATTGGTCAGATTAATGTGTTGCAACACATTGGTGACCCACAGTAGCTACTCATGTTCGAGTTGATCAATACCAAGCAGCTGATCCAGCTTTTCATAAAACACGGGTGAAGCATTCTGCTCACACATAATTATATTGTGATTTTTCAGTTCCTGTAATTTCAGGATTCGATCTGTAGGATGTAAATGCTGAGCGGCAACCAGATAAATTTGCTCGGTTAATAAATGAATATTGTCAAAATCGGGATGATCCAGATGAAAACGGGTAATACATAAATCCAGTTCAGCATTTTTTAGCCGCTGAATCTGTTCCATACAGGTCAAGCTATGCAGATGGATTTTCAAGTCCGGCATGGTTTTTTTAAGCTGTGCCAGAATCTGCGGCATCACTTTGATTTCTGCAACATTCAGAAAGCCAATATGAATCTGGTTATTTTCTGCTGTGCGACCTGGCGTGCTGCTGCCACTGCCAACTTGGCATTTTCCAGTGCTTTTTCGGCATAGATCTGAAAAGCCCGCCCTTCATCGGTGAGTTTAACTTTTCTCGATGAACGATCAAACAGGACAACGCCTACTTCCTGTTCCAAATCCTTAATTTGCTGGCTTAATGACGGCTGCGCAGTAAACAGCTTTTCGGCGGCCTTGGTAAAACTTTGTTGCTGCGCCACGGTGATAAAATAGCGTAAATGTCGAAGTTCCATAGCCTGCCCGGTTTCTGATCAGGTCAGCATCTTAAAATTATGACCCACGTATTGCAAATAAGAATAGGTCGATAGTTTATATGAATATCACTATATCAACAGATTCTGTTTTACTAGACTGCCTGACCATATAGATAGCTTGTTCTTCACCTATACCCATGGAGTCTTGTATGACACAACACTATGACACTGATGTTCTGATCATTGGTACCGGTCCTGCAGGTTCAACATTAGGTTTGGCTTTGGCGAATTATGGTATCAAGGTACAACTGTTTACCCAGTTTAGCTGGCTGGCCAATAGTCCACGTGCCCATATTACCAATCAGCGTGCCATGGAAGTATTACGTGATTTAGGTATTGAAGAACAGGTTAAAGAGATTGCAACACCATGGGAACAGATGGGTGAAAGCCTGATTACCACCAGTCTGGTCGGCGAAGAAATCGCCCGCATGAGTGCCTGGGGTACGGGAGATGAACGTCATGGCGATTACATCAAAGGCAGCCCATGTCCTTTAGTTGATTTGATCCAACCCAAAATGGAAGCTTTACTGGTGAAGAATGCCGGTGAACGTGGTGCAATTTATAACTTCAATACTGAATACCTGTCACATGTGCGAGATGAAGATGGCGTGACTGCGACCTTCCTGAATCGCATTACCAATACTGAATTTAGCTTAAGAGCAAAATATCTGGTGGGTATGGATGGTGCTAAATCTCGTGTATTGGAACAGCTTGATTTACCTCTTGAAGGTGTCATGGCACGTGCCGGTACAGTGTATGTGACCTTTAAAGCTGATTTGACTAAATATGTACAGCACCGCCTTGCTATTCTGCAATGGATTATGAATCCTGAAGCCAGTTTTGGCGACCTCGGTATGGGTCTGTTACGTGCCATTACGCCATGGAATGAATGGATTATGGGCTGGGGCTTTGATATTTCCAAAGGCGAACCACAGGTCACTGAGGAACAGGTTCGTGCCCGCCTGAATGCCTTTGTCGGTACTGAAGTTGAAGAAGTCGAAATCCAGAAATTATCTTACTGGTATGTGAACCAGACCTGGGCAACTGAAAATTCTAAAGGCCGCGTGTTCTGTGGTGGTGATGCGGTACACCGTCATCCCCCATCCAGTGGTTTAGGTTCAAACACCTGCATGCAGGATGCCTTTAATCTGGGCTGGAAACTGGCCTATGCCGTTAAAGGCTGGGCTGCGCCTTCCTTGCTGGATTCATATACGACTGAGCGTGCACCGGTCGGCAAGCAAATCGTGGCGCGAGCCAACCAGTCACGTTTTGACTATAAATACCTGAAAGAAGTCTTTGGTTTTGATAGTGGTGTGACTACACAAAAACAAATGCTGGAACGTATTTTTTCGGAAGATGAGCAAGGTGCTGAAATCCGCAAAAAACTGTTTGAAGCTTTAGAAATTAAAAATTTCGAATTTAACGCCCAAGGTGTAGAGTTGAACCAGCGCTATAATTCAAATGCGGTGATTGCAGAATCTGAGCCTGAAAGATTTGAGCGAGATCAACAGCTTTATTTACAGGCAACGACTCGCCCGGGTGCTAAAGTTCCGCATACCTGGCTGATCAATACCAAAGGTCAAAAGCAGTCGACTTTAGATATTACCGGTAAAGGTCGTTTTACCCTGCTCACAGGTTTATCTGGCAAAGGATGGAAGCAAGCTGCTGAAGCACTGAACTTACCTTATCTGGATGTGATTCAAATTGGTTCTCGTGACTACCGTGATGTGTATGGAACCTGGAATGCCAAGTCTGAAATTCATGAATCTGGTGCAGTACTGGTTTGTCCGGATGGTTATGTGGCTTGGCGTTATCAGGACAGTACCAATAAAGCTTTTGATTATGAAAATACGTTAAAGGCGGTATTGAAGCAGGTTCAATTGGTTATTTAAATTATAAAGCCACCTTAATGGTGGCTTTCTTAAAGCTGATGATCAAGAACCCTGCAGCAAGTAACTGCCCACAACGAACAATATTTGTAGTCCTACAACAATACAAAACAACATCCAGCCTTTCTGACGCATTGCCGCCTTATCCATTATTCTAAGTGTTTTAGCCATGTCATCACCTCATCTTTGAGAATTGATACTGAACCGATCTATTCCATCTTTCTTTTATAGTGCAATAAAGTTGTGCATAAAACATACCATAGCACTTTATATACAATATAAAAGCAAAATCTAAACCAACTCAGCAGGAAGAAAAAAAATTAAAAAATCAGAATGCTTAAAAAGCAAAAATCCACCAAATTGGTGGTTGAATAATCCTATGTTAGTGAATTTATTTTAATTTTTCCATACAGTAAAATTAAGATACTATTTAAAAACAATATTTATAATAAAAAATTCATTCACCTTGTTTTAATTTCCAAGATGAGAATAAAAACACGGACATTGTACCAGCCAAATTCACTGCTAATTCTGCATGTTGATCCTAGCCAAGATACTGGACAATCGGTCCCTCTAAAGATAGTTTAATTTTAATCTTTGGAGATGTAAAAATGGCTAAACGCTTTAGTC
>NZ_JAMXXL010000012.1:0-82991 GCF_024129685.1 Acinetobacter lwoffii
TAATTTCTACCATCAATCAATGAAAATAATTTCGATCAATCAACCAGTAAAAATCCACACAAGTTGTTCTTCATAATCTCTTAATGATCTTCTTGCTAATTCGTCACCAGCAAGCTAGATCGGCTATATTACTCTCTATCTCTAGAAAGTCAACCAGTAATTCAGATTATTTTTAAACTTATCAAATAAAACCCAACTCAATCAAACTTAACTAAGTCACTGTTTTATCAGAAGTTTTAATCTTCATCACCGCCGATGGATGTGCATTCTACAGTATTTCAGAGCCCTTGCAACACTTCTTGCAAAGATTTTTTATCGTGTGTTTATTTTTCAAACCAATAAAAACATAAGACACTGTTATATATAGTTAATTTATTTTCATTATTTTTGAATTTTATTGAGCACATCCAACAAAATCCACCCATAAACACAATAAGATATTGTTTTATTTTAATTTAAATTATAAAAATCTTTATTACATGACTTATATCGTTCAATTCACATTCTATTCTTGTTTGATTCTTCAGCAATCTGGCGTTTATATACACAAAACTTGTTTTATTGGGTCTTCTTCCAATATACATAGGCCCGATTTAAATATGAAAAAATTGATTGCAACCCTAAAAATTAAAAAAGCCACTGCTATTTAGCAATGGCTTTTGGAATATTAAGCAACAATTAGAATTTCATACTGACACGTGCCCAGTAATTACGTCCCATATTATTAAACTGCTCGGTTGCTGGTAAACCTGTCCCGGAAGCACCCATTTTATTTAAGTGCTCGGTATAAGTCCGGTCTAGAACATTATCGACTCCGACTGATACATCCACGCTATCCATAACATGGTAGCTACCGTTTAAAGACAAAATACCAAAGCCTGCGCTCTGCTTGTTGTCATAACCCACAATATTACCTTCGTTAAGACTGATCCGGTTTTGACCATCTACTACACGCCATAGCAATCCAAAATTATATTTGTCTTGAACATAGCGCAAGTTAACACGGGCTTCTAAAGGAGAGATTTGTGGTAACGGCGTATTATCTGTGGTGTTTTCACCCCAGGCATACATGGCGCTGATATCGGCCTGCAGGCGGTCAGTAAACTGGTAACCAATTCCAGCTTCTGCACCAGCGATAATGGCATCGACATTACGGGTATGTGCTTCGAGCATTCCCATCATGCCAGTAGGTTTATATGTCGTTAACACATAATCATTAATCAAACCTGCGTATGCGGATGCCCATGAGTTGAAATGACCATGCTCATGTTGATAACCAAAATCTAGCTGTAATGTCTTTTCAATATCAATATTGGCAAAAGTATTGACGTTATCATTTCCCGTTTTAGGACTGAATAATTCCCAGTAATCCGGCATACGCTCGACATAACCCAGGCCAATATAGGTCTTGCCATCGTCATGATCGGGATGATGATTTTCAAAACGAATAAAAGCACTCGGTAAAGTTTCATTGCGTTCCTGTTGAGATTGAACAGCGTCTACATTGACCTGATCAAGACGAACACCAGACACCAGCTTATTGTTATCACTAAGCCGATAACTCAATTCTCCAAAAGCCCCCACAGACTGGAATTGCATATCTTTAGTACGCGGCTGAGTTTGATACGGCGTCATCAGACTTCCATTACGTTTAGTATGTTCGTTATTCTGACTATCGATACCAGTAATCAGCTGCAATTTATCCCACTCATTGGTCATTGCCATACGCGCGTTCAATGTTTTACGTGTCACATTGGTCGCCATTGGCATACTCATCATTCCTCCAGGCTGGAACTCGCGCAAAGTAAAATTATCCATGACATGATCATTAAAGTTGTAGTTCACTTGTGCTTCTATCTTTTGGATCACATCCGTGACGTTGTGCTTTTCCACACGTAAACCCAGACTTTCGCGTGCGAACTTGGAACCATCCATTGCACGGCCAGCATAAACCGCTTCACCATCCGCCTTACCACCCGTCAGCTCTACCCAGGTATCCTCATCCGGTGTCCAACCTAATGCGACATCCGCATTCCAGCGCTCCCAATCTGAAGGCACAGTGGTTCCATCACCATCTTGATAACTATTCGATACCGAGCGATTGGTATTGAGTCGGACATATTTCTGATCATCGCCTGCTGCAACTTCGACATTATGATCAAGACGTCCGAAAGAGCCCATCAAGACACTGGCCTGACCGCGATAGTTTTGATCTTGATCAAACTGTTCCGGTGTACGTTCGAAAATCACCGTTGCCGCAGAGCCAGTATTGGCATATTGAACCGTCTGCGGGCCTCTAATCACCGAAATACGGTCATAGCTTTCCGGAGAAATATAAGAGGTCGGCGAATCCATACGACTTGGACAGGCGCCCAGGTTTTCGGTGCCATCAGTCAGGATTTTTATCCTTGAACCAAACATGCCACGGAAAGTGACATCACCATTGGTGCCGGCACCGCTATTGACCGAACTAAAGCCGACAATACTTTGCAAATAATCCGCACCATCACTGGCAGGAATCGGTTGAATCGGCTGTTTTGGATCAGCGCGGACAATCAGCCCATTGGCATCATTACCTGATGCTGACGTCACCACAATCGGGGCAAATGTCTGAACCGGCATGGCGTCATTGGCCATCACTATCGAAGAATAACAAGCAACACAAATCGCAGCCGCAAGTGGCTGTAAAGAAAATTTAGGCTGAGCCATTTCTCTATCTCACTAAATACATAAATTAGGCACGGCTTGAGTCAATACCAACCCAAGCTGAAAAATGCAGATTTATGCAGGCAGTGGTGGCGCTCGCCCCTGAGGCATTAAGAAAAGTTGCTGAAGGACAAACCAGACATGCTTAAAGGTTTTTTGATAGGCAATTAAACGGACATGAATCCGGTCAAGAACCTGTTTGATGTCTAGATCTGGTGGTAAGACTAAATTGGCATGAACCTTACAGTACTGACACTGATGATTGGCATCATGATGATCATGTTGAAGATGATCAGATTGGATAAGGTGACTATGCTCGCCAGCGCTATGCTGCGCATGAGCATCTGTCGCGATAAAAAGCGCACGCATGATGGTTTCACAGACCGGAGCAACCTGATATTGCTTCGGTAACAAAGGCTGTAAAAATACAGCAATCTGTAGAAACACAGCTGCAAATGCAAATAGCAGCCCCGCGCGTAAAAACACAGGCTATTCCTAAAACATGCTTATGTTGATTATAACAAAGCCCAATCAGAATTGGGCTTTGCTAGACCATTTAAATAAACTTTAAAATGATCCTAGCGTTTCACTGCCACCTTGTCTTTATTACGCTGGCGAACCAGTTTTTCCACTTTTTCACGTGCACGTTGACGTTTTAATGGCGATAAATAATCGACAAATAATTTGCCATTTAAGTGATCCATTTCATGTTGGATACACACAGCGAGAAGTCCGTCAGCATCGAGCTCAAATGCTTGACCTTCCAGATTAATTGCCTCAATTTTTACGCGTGACGGACGATCAACTTTATCGTATATTTGAGGAACTGATAGACAGCCTTCTTCGTAGGGCTGCGTTTCTTCAGTCAATGGTGTAATTTTGGGGTTAATAAACACCATCGGTTGATCTTTATTTTCAGACAGATCCATAACAATCAGCTGAATATGACGATCCACCTGAGTCGCGGCAAGTCCGATACCTGGTGCTTCATACATGGTTTCAAACATATCTGCAGCGAGCTGACGAATTTCATCAGTCACATCTTCGACAGGTTGTGCAATGGTACGAAGACGGGGATCCGGGAAACTTAAAATAGGTAATAAGGCCATACTGCGTCCTCAATTATGCCATTGATCAAAAAACCAAATGAAGGGAATGCTTCATCAAAAAATGTGTGTAAGATCGTTATTATAACGCAACTACGCACATAATTTTAGGAATTATGATAATGAAAAAGGTTTTGAAGGGCATGCCATTTTTTAGTGCCTTGGGGTTTAAAAATCAGATGCTGGCACTCGCCGTTTGTGTCGGTGTCGGTATGGGGACTATTCATTCTGCCGAGGCCGCACCTGCACGTAATGTCAATCCGCCGGCATTAAAAGCCAGTGCACCCAATATTTATGTGGTCAAAAAAGGCGATACCCTCTGGGACATCTCAAAACGCTTTTTGAAAAACCCGGTGCGTTGGCCTGAAATCTGGGCCAGCAACAAGCATGTGAAAAATCCACATTGGATTTTCCCGGGCGATCGCCTGTTGATGTGTGATTACCAGGGCCGTCCGATTATTGGCAAAGATGAAGGTGATGGTTGTGACGGTATTATCAGCCGCTATCTGGGCAGCACCTCTCTGCAACCTCAGATTCGGGTTGAATCTTTAAACAATACCATTCCAGTGATTCCACTAGAACATATCAAACAGTGGCTAGAGCGCTATACCCTTCTGGCGCCTGATTCAGTTCAGGGCACACCCTACATTCTCGGAACTGCAGATCAGCGCGTACTGGCTGGCAAAGGCCAGAAAGTTTATGCACGTGGTCACGGTCTGGTAGTGGGTCAACGCTATGCCGTTTATCGTGAAGCTGAACCGTATGTATTTACGGATGCAAACGGCAAGAAATATACTGCTGCACTTGAGCTGCAACAGGTGGCATCTGGTATTGCAGTTCGTGGCGAAGGTGATGTCACCACACTTGAACTGACAGATAGTTACAATGCTGAAGTACGTCGCGGTGATCGTGTCTTACCAGAATACGATCCAATGTTACCGACTCTGTTCTATCCGACCAATGCAGAAAATATTGCTGCCGGTGGCCAGATTGTGCGTGTATTGGGGTCAATTGGTACAGCAGCACGTCATAGTGTTGTCACCATTGACCGTGGTACGGCACATGGAGTTCAGACGGGTCATGTCTTTAGTGTGAATCAAAAAGGTGAAGTGGTCACTGATCCTAAAACTAAAGAACGTGTGCAATTGCCAGGTGAGCGTATTGGCCAAATCATGGTATTCAAAAACTTCGATCAATTAAGCTATGCCTATGTGCTAGAGAGCGAATTACCAATCAAGGTTGGTGCAGGAATTCAAGCACCTCTTTTAGATGAATAAATATTTGTCTAAATAAAAAAACTTAATAATAAGAAGACAACCCTATAGGTCTCAATATGCTGAACCCGTTATCACGCGCGCAACTGGAAACAATTACGTTATGGTATCTGGTTCAGCATTCTCTTTCGAGTTTCTATAAAATCAGTCAACATTATGCCGAACTGGCGCATGCCCTTCAGCCGGATCAAGTACCCGTCTGGCAAGCACTCGGCCTTCATGCCAATCATGTGCAGCGCTTAAAAGAGTTTTACCTCCCAGAAGCGCAACAGAAATTTCAGCGTTGTCTGCAACAGATCCAGCAGGATAGCGATTTTATTTTATTGCATAGCGATCCGCATTACCCGCAGCAGTTGCATCCTTATGTAGATAAACCACCGATCATTTTTGGTCAAGGTCGACCTGATACCCTGCTTCAGGCACAGATTGCAATTGTGGGCAGTCGCAAACCTAGTCTGCATGGCCGGCAAGTGGCTTATGATTTTGCTTTTTACCTGAGTGAACAGGGTTTTTATATCAATAGCGGTCTGGCACACGGTATTGATGAAGCAGCACATCGGGCTGCCTTACAACATCAAGGGACGATAGCAGTGATGGCGACTGGACTGGATCAAACCTATCCAGCACAACATCAGTCACTACGTCAGCAAATCATTGAGCATGGCGGTGCCGTCATCAGTGAGTTTCTGCCAGATACATTGCCTTTGCAACACCATTTCCCACGGCGCAACCGAATCGTCAGTGGTTTAAGTCTAGGTGTGATTGTGGCAGAGGCTGCATTAAAAAGTGGTTCTCTGATTACGGCTAAACTGGCAGCTGAGCAAGGTAAAACTGTGTTTGCCATTCCGGGACATATTTACAGCGAGCATCATCAGGGCTGCCACCAACTGATTCGTGAAGGTGCAATTTTGATTGATCACCCGCAGCAGGTCATCGAAGAACTGGCACTGGCGACGCAATGGCAGGCTTTGGAAAATACTCCCAAACTGGAAGTCGCTGCAGCAGAATCACAACAGATCCCACCACATCTTCTTAGTCTATATAACCAGCTGGACTGGGTGGGACAGACTCTGGATCAGCTGGGAACGCAGGTGCAGCAAGAAGTATCTGCCTTGACCAGTCAACTGATGGAACTGGAATTACTCGGTTTTTGCACCCAGCAAGCCGGCCTGTATCTACGTTGTCGGATTCTTAAATAAGGTTCACAATAGCGCTTTGTTGTTTAATATAAGGTATCCACATGATCACTACCTCTGTTGCCGAAGCAGCAGCATGGCTTAAAGACGGACAAGTCTTGGCATATCCCACAGAGGCTGTTTGGGGCTTGGGTTGCGACCCCTATAATGAACAGGCATTTCATCAAATTTTAGAATTGAAGCAGCGCCCGATTGAGAAAGGTGTAATTTTGTTGGCAGCTCATCTTTCACAGGTAGAACATCTGCTGCAGGATTTAAGCGAAGAAATGCGTGACAAAGTGATTGAATCTTGGAACCATGACAGACCTGCTGATCGCGCGACCACTTGGCTACTTCCTGCAAATAAAGACATTCCTGACTGGATTAAAGGTCATCATCCTAAAGTAGCCGTCCGCGTGACCACTCACCCGCTCTGTGTCGCATTGTGTCAGGCCTTTGGCGGTTTTATCGTTTCGACCAGTGCCAACCCTGCCGGTATGGAACCTGCCCGCTCACTGCAGGATGCGATCCGCTATTTTGACCAGAATCTAAATTATCTGAATGGTGACCTCGGTTTAAGTCAGCAACCAAGCCGGATCATTGATGCAGTGACTGGCGCAATTATTCGTGACTGAGTCCTGTCTGATTTAGTCGGGACACTCAAGCCCGACTAAAGTTTTAAGACAAAAAAAAGCTCAGCCATATAGGGATGGCTGAGCATAAAAAAGGATGTGCATAAATCACATCCAGAGGGTTCAGAAAATCTCTGGGAGTCTGATAAAACAAGGATTTTCTTGCTTGATCATTCTCGATGGGCGCATTATGAAAGAAACTGAGTACAACGACAAGTACAATAAAACAATCAAATAATACATATTTTCTATTAATAGCAAACAATTTTTAACCAATATTCAAAATATCTTGCTCTTTCTATTCTCTTTTTAAAATAAAACGATATTTTTCTATTTGTTTTAACATTTGAAAATTAGCATTTAAAAGGGGATTTCAATTAAAAAAGTTTTGATCAACCGCTTAATGTTTAATCAGACAAAATTCTTAATTAGCTCTTTTAATTCCTAATTAAGCGGATCTGCCGGGATATTGAGCCCAGAGGATTCCGAGTAAAATGATGCCACCACCAATACTGTGATACATGGTCCAGGCTTCACCCAGCCACAAATATGCCACTACTGCGGTAAAGATCGGCATCAGGTTCATAAAAATGCTGCTGCGATTGGGACCAAGTTGCTGCACGGCCATCATCCAGAACAAGGGTGCGGCAATGGAAGGGAAAATTCCGGCATAGATAATACTGGCTGCATTAGCATGATTGATGCTGTCCAGACCTAAAAATAACACCAAAGGAATATGATAGAGAAAGGCCATAAAAATCTGAATATACAGGCTCACTAAGAGTGGAATCTGAATCTGCCATTTTTTCAGAAACACGCCATAACAGGCATAGAAAAATACTGCGATCAACATCAACAGATCGCCAATATAACTTTCACCGACAGTTAAAAACTGCAGGCCCTGCCCTTGTGCCATGACATACATCAAGCCAATAAAAGACAGAAGACTCCCCAGCACTGCAGCCTGTGTTGGGCGAATCCTTAAAACAAAAATACCCACGATAATGGTAAAAATAGGAATAAAGGCATTGATCAGGCCCATATTGGTTGCAGTGGTATAGTGTGCCGAACTATAAGCCAACCCCTGATACAGCACCATTCCCAGCGCACTCAAAACAGCAAAATGCCCGAGATGCGGACGAATCTGCGGCCACGCCGCTTTGACTTTGGGCAACATGAATGGAGTTAAAATCAGCAAGGCCAAGGCCCAGCGGTAGAAACTAATACTGATGGGAGAAATATAATCTGCCACATAACGGGTGACGGTCATATTCAGAGACCAAATCAAAACTGCGGCCAGTGGTAAGGCCATGGCCCACCAGACTGCCTTTTGTTGCTGTGTCATACTTTCATCCATGAGTCGCTGGTCTTGTTATTAAGCTATGCCTATTCGCGCATCCTAGCATAATAGATTTTTCACATAATATTGAGGCAATTTGCAGCTTTAAGTAACTGAGCTCACCTGTTTCTACTTGTGCTGAAAGCGAATACCCGTTAAAACAAATACCGTTCAGTCGCAATAAACAGGAAATCTAATGACTCGCTCTGTATATGACATTCCAGTCAAAACCATTGAAGGAACAGAAACCACTTTAAACCAGTACCAAGGTAAGGTTTTGCTGGTGGTTAACGTCGCATCTAAATGTGGCCTGACGCCGCAATATGAAGGCTTACAAAAACTGTATCAGGACAAAAAAGCGGAAGGTCTGGAAATTCTGGGCTTCCCTGCCAATAACTTTTTGGAACAGGAACCGGGTAGCGAAGCCGAGATTCAGGAATTCTGTTCAGTAAATTATAAAGTCGACTTCCCGCTATTTGCTAAAATCTCTGTCGCGGGCGAAGACAAGCATCCTTTATATACCACCCTTACGCAAGCGATCCCGGAACGCATCGGTGAAGGCCCTTGGTGGAAAGATCTGGTCGATTATGGCCTAACGCCAAACCAGCCACCAGAAGTACTATGGAACTTTGAAAAATTCCTGATCAATAAAAATGGTGAAGTGGTGGCACGTTTTGCACCGGATATTACTGCGGATGATCCACGGATTGTCGATGCAGTGAACGCAGAACTTGCAAAATAATTCTCGATTATTCTCATAAGCTTCAAGCTTGAAATAAGTATCTATTTTCTTGATAGATACTTATTTTTTTAAAACCGCTATTTAGCTAAATTGAGATTAACCGGACATATCTTCAAAATGATTGCAGGCCGAACAAGCCAATTTGGTGAGAACAAAGTACTTCTTTACCAGTTTTTAATAATCTTTTTCCTGTTTTTAAATAAGGAAACATTCGCAACCCAGAAGAATTGTTATGAGTTTGCAACAATCTTTTTTATCTCCATAGTTTGTCCTTATATTAGATACTATTAAAATTCCATCACCTGTATCGAGACCCTGATTCCATGTCCAAGATTCTTGCCAATGCTGTCCTTCCTTTCGCATTATTTAGCTCGGGAATTTTACTGATGGGCTGTGAACAGGCTGTCGAAGCACCGGCTGAACAGGCAGATACCACGACCTCAGATCTGGAACTAGCCTCTCAGCAACAGAGTTCAGCAGCGCAAACCGAACTTAAATCGGGCAATATGTTTTATATGGTTCGTGATGTCGCCGACTTGCAGCTCAAGGCCGGCAGTTATGTGGAACAGTTAAAACAGACCCAGACCGAACTGCAAACGGCGGTCGAAGCCAAGGATACCCAGCAACTGCAGTCCACTGCGACCCAGCTTCAACAGCAACTCAGCAGTTTTAATCAGGTGTTGGGCAACCTGAACTTGAAAAGTCAGGAAATTGACCAGATTCGTGACAACATTATGACCGCTAATCAGCAAGTTCTGGCTTCTCCCCTCTTAAATGGTCAGGTGGATTTCAGCCAAGTGAACTTGAAAAAGATTGAATCGCAGATGGTTAATGTGCAATCCGAAATGGTCAAACTGGCCGGCTTGCTGATCCAGAATCCAGATCAGGAAGCAGAGAACAATACTGATCAGGACAATACTTAAAATATTCAAAATCATATTTAAGGTGATTGATCGAAATACGTCTTCCTCAGTCGCCTTGCAGGCTATACACTGTTATGGATTATAAAAATTACATTTAGATCAAGAATTTTCATCCAATCGGATCATCAGGAGTTCAATCATGTCGAATTCAGTGCTGTATTCTGTGGTTCCAGTCACATCCCGGCTTGATCTGAAAGATCCTTTTATTTTTACCGTTCATCATCAAGATCATTATCCGCAAGGCAATTCTAAATTAGGCCCAGTTTCCCCGCCACAGCAGCATGAATATGACATGTATTATGGCGAGAGTATTCCTGGCTTTCCGGAGCATCCGCATACAGGTTTTGAAACCATTACCATTGTCGAGCGCGGTTATGTCGATCATTTTGACTCGCTGGGAAACTCGGGACGTTATGGTGCAGGTGATGTGCAATGGCTGACTACCGGCAATGGGGTGCGGCATTGCGAGATGTTTCCCTTAGTCCATCAGGATCAGGACAATCCTCTGGAGCTTTTTCAAATCTGGCTGAATTCCTCACCGGAACAGAAAAAGCAGCCGGCCGATTATAAAATGTTGTGGCGTGAACAGATTCCACATGTATTTTCAGCAGATACGGCCGGACGTAAAGCGGATATCCGGGTCATTTCAGGACAATTTAAACAGACTCAGGCACTGGACCGCCCGCCACATTCATGGGCAGCCATTCCAGAGAATCAACTCAATATTTATTTAATCACTTTAAAGCCGGAAGCGGAATTAACCATTCCTGCCAGCACTGCTACTGCAACACGTTTTTGTTATTTCTATCAAGGTAACAGTCTGGAGCTGGAAGGACAGAAAATACAGGTCAAGCATCTGGTAGAACTGAAACCAGATCAGGACATTCACCTCAAAGGCAGTTTACTGGAATCGCATATTTTATGGCTAGAAGGTGAACCGATTGGCGCACCTGTTGCCATGCATGGGCCTTTTGTTTTGAATAGTGCGCAAGAACTGGATACAGCTTTTCGCCGCTATCGCGAAACCCAGTTTGGTGGCTGGCCTTGGCTAAGCGCTGAACCCTCATTTCCACCAGAACATCCACGTTTTGCCAGTTATGAAGGTGGCAAACGTGAAGAATATCCAGACAAATAAGCCACTGAATAGTAGCTTATTTGACATCAGATCAGCTCATATTATTTTTTCGGGCTTTTGACGACGACCAATTTCTTCTGCACAAACTCTCTAAAACCATCAATCGACAGTTCATGCCCATAACCGGAATTTTTGATTCCACCAAATGGTAACTCAGGCGTGGTATCAGTAAACCAGTTGATCCAGATCATGCCCGTTTCGACACGTGAAGCCAGCTTTTTCGCCCGCTCGATATCTTCTGAATGAATTACGCCACCCAGACCATAATTGGAATCATTGGCAATCGAAACGATTTCATCCTCATCCTTGGCCACATAAATCTGGGCAACCGGACCGAAGAATTCTTCATACCAGGCATCGTTTTCACGCGTGATATTTTCCAAAATCGTCGGCTGATAAAAATTGCCTGCATGCTCATACGGCTTACCACCAGTGACCACTTTCGCACCATGTTCTACCGCCTTATCGACCTGTTCGGTCAGCTTTTCCAAAGCGTCAGCGGAAGACAGCGGCCCTAAGGTAGTTTCCGGATCGAGCGGATCGCCCAGCTTTAACTGTTCAAAGGCTTTGAGCATCCCAGCCTTGAATTGTTCAGCGATTTTTTCATGCAGGATAAAGCGTTTTGCTGCCGTACAGACTTGGCCGGCATTATTCACCCGTGCCTGACAGCCCAACTTAATAGCACGTTCCAGATCGGCATCATCGAGTACGATAAATACATCATTCCCGCCCAATTCCAGTGTGGATTTTTTAAGATGTTTCCCGGCCTGCTCAGCCACTGCACTGCCTGCGCCTTCAGAACCGGTTAGTGCCACCCCGCGTACACGCTTGTCTGCAATCACATCTTTAACCTGATCGGAGCTGATAAACAGATTGGTCCAGACACCTTTGGGTGCGCCTGCATCCAAGACCAATTGCTCAAAGGCTTCTGCACATTGCGGCACAATGCCGGCATGTTTTGCCAGAACCGGATTACCAATGGCACAGTTCGGTGCAAACACTCGCATCAGTTGATAAAATGGGAAATTCCACGGTTCTACCGCCATGATAATACCCAGTGGATGATGCTCAACCCAGGCTTCTCCCAGTTCCGTTTCATAGGACACGGGTGCTAAAAATTCTTTGGCATGATCAGCATAGTATTCTGCGATTTTGGCACAGGTTTCGATTTCACCTTCACCCTGCTTGATCAGTTTCCCCATATCCAGCGTCATGAGCTTAGCCAGTTCAGACTTTTGCTCTCGCATACTGCTGGCTAATTTTCGCAGTACTTCAATACGGGTATCGACCTGTTGTGACCAGTCTGACTTTAGGATTTGTTCTGCAGTATCGAGGGCATTTTGAATATCTTGATCGCTATGGGATGGGTAGTCTTTCAATTTTTGATTGGTAAATGGATTAATAGATTGATAAGCCATGATTTTCCCTTTTTCAATTATAAGTTTTGCCTGTTCAAAACCCAATTGCATCAAGTTATAACAAGCGAGTATCTGTTCGAATTATTTAACTTATCATTGATTTTTTTATGGCGTCTGTCTGCTTACAGATTGGTTCAAAACATTACTGAGAGCAGGTAAAAGTTATATTGAGTGGTACAAAATGAAATTTGAGCAACTTATAAAAAGTTAAGAGCTATCAAGTTTGGATAAAAATTTTGATGACATATTTAAGGTAAAGATTGTAGAGAATAGAAAATTTTTAATTAAATCTAGAATATGACTATTTTTTTAATATAATAAAATTATAATAAAAACAATTACTTTACAAGAATATATTAATGGGCATCAGATTTTATAGAAGCACACCTAATGAGAAGTTTATCCCTCATAGAGATGACGAGACTGAGCAACAGACTAATGACTTAAATGATCTCAAAATCAAGCTTAAAACAGCACTTCAAATGCCCAATATTATGGTACTAGCTGGTAGTGGAACTTCGCTCGGTAAAGTAAAAGGCCCAAGTATGCCTGACTTATGGACATTTTGTATTGAAGATCCATCTAGGAAGACTGACGCAGACAAAATCATTGCGCAAATTGACTATGATCTTACTAGTCCTACTAAGAAGAATATTGAAGAATTTCTCTCATACTGTGAAGCATATCAACAGATTAAAGAATGTCCTGAATTAGAGGCTTTCTTAATAAAATCAAAAGAAATTATCTTAGATAAATGTAAATTTGATAAACCTCTATCTGATTTATTTGCACATATGGAGTTTATAAAAAAACTTGCTAGACGAAAAAGTAAAGATAATAGGATTAAACTTTTTACCACAAATTATGATACTTGCTTTGAAGAAGCTGCAGGAAAACTTGGAATTACAATAATTGATGGATTCACTTTCTCTACGCCTAGAATTTATAGTCCTCAATTTTTTGATTATGACATTATTAAAAGAGATTCTATTAATACGTCAACCACACCAAAATATTTGGATGGTGTATTTCATATGTATAAATTACACGGCTCTGTTAATTGGTTTAAAAGAACGGAAACTGATGGTAGTTTTGTTATTGAGCAAAAAGAATCTAATGATGCTAAAAATGTATGCATGATTTTTCCTGCAAAAGGCAAATATCAACAGTCATACATTCAACCTCACCTAGAGCTGATAGCTAAATTCCTTCAAGGTATACGTGAACCAAACACTTGTTTAATAACAACAGGTTTTGGTTTTAATGACGATCACTTATCTGAACCGATATATGCTGCATTACAATCTAATCCACACTTAAAATTAATCATCGTAGATCGCTCTGTAGAACGAAAGTTTAAAAATCCAGATGATTTTTCACCATACTGGAAAAAATTTAAAGCACTTGCTGATAAAGGCTTAGATATTTTATTTATTGAAGCTGATTTCGAAAATTTTGCAATTAACATTCCAGACCTCAAAGCTCTGAGCCCTGCAGAAAGTCTTTATCAAGTTATTCATGGGGGTAGCTAATGGGTGAATTAGAAAATACAGGAATTGTACGTTCTGAACTTCTGTTCGGTAAAGTTAATGCAATTTCAGCAAACTCATTACAATTCGAATTCATTAACCTACAGCATGAACCTGCTTATTTTGAAGGTCGTAGGTATGGTAAAGGTGAAGTTGGTGAATTCGTCATTATTGAAAGTCAGATTAATTTAATTCTTGGCCGCATTGTCGAAATAAAGAAAGCCGATTTAGAACTTTCAAATTTAGATATTGTTGGAAGAATTCAACTTCTTGGTTCTATCCAAATGGATAATCTGAAAGTTACAGCAGGTATTGATTACTACCCAAGCATCAATGACTTAATCTATTCAGCACCACATGACTTCATAGCAGAAATTCCTCGCAGGATGAACCATATAACCCCAGAAATTGAACTAGAAATTGGATCCATAGACCTAGATAGAGACTGTAAAATTACAGTTACACCTGAAAAGTTATTTGGTCGTCATCTTGGTATATTAGGATCTACAGGTGGAGGGAAAAGCTATACAACTGCTAAAATTTTAGAAGAATGCCTTAGATATCATCCAAGAATAATTCTTTTGGATGCAACTGGTGAATATAAAGATTTTGATCAAGAAGGCGTATTTCACTTACATCTCGGAAACTCTATCAACCCTGCCAGTAAAACTACAGAATGCTATCTACCTCCTGAATGCTTCTTAGAAACTGACTTTCTTGCACTATTTGAACCTTCAGGAAAAGTTCAAGGACCTAAATTTCGAGAAGCGCTAAAAAGTTTAAAGTTAGCAAGAATAAGAAATGATTTATATGCATCTGAATATATTTTAAAGACTGATCAACCTAAAGGTGATTTTAATAGTTTATATAAAAGCTATAATCTTGATGATCCAACTTTAAGTTTCAATTTAAGCCACCTATCTTTTCAAATTGAACAAGAATGTATTTTTCCAGATGCAACCAATTGGATCGAAAAAAAACCAATCAAAGATATTACAAGATGGGGGAATCATGATGGACAATCTTTTGCTAATTGCCTTTCTTTAATAAGCAGAATTACAACAATTATTAATTCACCGCCATTTAATACACTTTTCCATCCAACTCCTAAAAATATTTCTTTAATAGAAAAAATCAAAGGATTCTCATCATCTACAGATCCAAGTCACAAACTCTTACGTATCGATCTAAGCGGGATTCCTTTTGAATATAAAGCACGTGAAATCATTGCAAATTGTATTGGACGTGCCTTACTAAATGAGTCTCGCCAAAGAGTTTTTCAAAAAAAACCAGTTGTTATTTTTCTTGATGAAGCACATAACTTCATTGGTAAAACAATTGGTAATGAAGATACTTTAGCCAAACTCGATGCTTTTGAGCTTATTGCTAAAGAAGGTCGTAAGTTTGGGTTAAATATCTGTCTTGCTACTCAAAGACCAAGAGATATTACTGAAGGTGTTTTAAGTCAGCTTGGTACATTGATCGTTCATCGCCTTACAAACGATAGAGATCGTGAAATTGTAGAAAGAGCCTGTGGTGAAATTGATAAAGCTGCTTCTGACTTCCTACCAAGCCTACAACCAGGTGAGGCTGTGATTATTGGGAATGACTTTCCTATCCCATTGACCATAAATATTAAAAAGCCAACAATAAAACCAAATTCGGAAGGTGCAAATTTCCAAGAAAATTGGGCATAAAAAAACCACCCTTTCGGGTGGTTTTTTCAATCTCAAACCGTCTCTTATTGAGCGCGGTTTTTGATTTTGCGGATCGTTTCCAGCTGAGCAGCAGTTTCTGCAAGAGCAGCCAAAGCAGCAGCAGCGTCCAAATCGCCCTTTTGATTTGCTAGCAATTGTTCAGCGTGTTTACGCGCTTCAATAATTGCAGCTTCATCCAAGTTTTCTGCACGGACTGCAGTATCTGCAAGAACCGTAACAACATGCGGTTGAACTTCTAGAACACCACCAGATACATAGATCAACTCTTCTGTACCGTTTTCCAAAATAACGCGGATCGCGCCAGGTTGGAGCAAAGTTACCAACGGAGCATGGCCAGGCATAATACCCAACTCACCGCCAGCACCTTTTGCAATTAGCATAGTTATAGTGCCTGAGTACAAAGACTCCTGAACACTTACAACATCACATTGCATAGTCGCCATGAGAATCTCCTAAATTAGAGTAGCTAATTAAAGTTTCTCGGCTTTAGCAATAACTTCGTCAATACCACCAACCATGTAGAACGCTTGTTCTGGGATATGATCGTATTCACCAGCTAGAAGACCTTTAAAGCCACGAATCGTTTCTTTAAGAGATACTAATTTACCAGGAGCACCAGTAAATACTTCAGCTACGTGGAACGGTTGAGAGAAGAAACGCTGGATTTTACGCGCACGGTAAACAACCAGTTTATCTTCTTCAGCAAGCTCGTCCATACCAAGAATCGCGATGATGTCTTTAAGCTCTTTATAACGTTGCAATACGTTCTGTACAGAACGTGCAATTTCATAATGCTCTTGACCAACAACTAACGGATCTAACTGGCGTGAAGTTGAGTCTAGTGGATCGATCGCTGGGTAAATACCAGAAGATGCGATGTCACGGCTCAATACAACAGTTGCGTCCAAGTGAGCAAACGTTGTAGCAGGCGATGGATCTGTTAAGTCATCGGCAGGTACGTATACCGCTTGGATTGACGTAATAGAACCAGACTTAGTCGATGTAATACGTTCTTGAAGAACACCCATCTCTTCTGCAAGTGTAGGCTGGTAACCTACTGCAGATGGCATACGACCTAGAAGTGCTGATACTTCAGTACCCGCTAGTGTATAACGATAGATGTTATCTACGAACAATAGTACGTCACGGCCTTTACCGTTTTCGTCTTTCTCGTCACGGAAATATTCAGCCATAGTCAAACCAGTCAACGCTACACGTAAACGGTTACCTGGTGGCTCGTTCATCTGACCGTAGACCATTGCTACTTTGTCTAGAACGTTAGAATCTTTCATTTCGTGATAGAAGTCATTACCTTCACGAGTACGCTCACCAACACCAGCAAACACAGATAAACCTGAGTGAGCTTTCGCGATGTTGTTGATCAACTCCATCATGTTTACAGTTTTACCAACACCGGCACCACCGAACAGACCAACTTTACCACCTTTCGCGAACGGGCAAAGTAAGTCAATGACTTTAATACCAGTTTCTAAAAGATCAGTAGAAGCCGCTTGTTCTGCATAAGAAGGCGCTTGACGGTGAATTGGTAAACGCGCTTCAGTCGCAACAGGACCAGCTTCGTCGATCGGGCGACCAAGAACGTCCATGATACGGCCTAGAGTCGCTGTACCTACTGGTACAGAAATCGGCGCGTTAGTGTTAGTTACGTTCAAACCACGCTTAAGGCCTTCAGTAGAACCCATTGCAATAGTACGAACTACGCCATCACCAAGCTGTTGCTGAACTTCTAAAGTAGTTTCAGTACCATCTACTTGGAGAGCGTCATAGATCTTAGGAACGCTGTTGCGTTCAAACTCGACGTCGATAACCGCGCCGATGATCTGAATGATACGACCGCTATTCATTGCTGTCTCCTCAATTCAAAATAATGTTAAACGGCAGCGGCACCACCAACGATCTCAGAAATTTCCTGAGTAATCGCGGCTTGACGCAGCTTGTTATAAATAAGTTGCAGGCTCTTAATGATCTCGCCTGCGTTGTCTGTCGCTGCTTTCATAGCGACCATACGTGCAGACTGCTCACATGCGATGTTTTCAATCACACCTTGATACACCACAGACTCGATATAGCGAACCAACAAGCCATTTAAAAGCTCTTCAGCTTCAGGCTCGTAGATGTAATCCCAACCGTATTGACGGTTCAGATTCTTGTCTTCTTCAGCAGCAGCCAAAGGAACAAGTTGTTCGATTTTTTGATTTTGAGTCATGGCATTGACAAAGCCGTTTGACACTAGATAAATACGATCTAACTCGCCTTTATCATAAGCGTCCAACATCACCTGTACAGAACCAGATAACTGCTCAAGACTTGGGGCATCGCCGACTTGCGTCGTCGCACCAAGCACTTTACCGCCGTAGTTTTTAAAAAACGAAACCGCTTTTTGACCAATTAAAGCAAATTGAACTTCAATTGACTGCTCTTGTTGCTGTTGAACGTGTTTAACCACTTTCTTGAACAGGTTAATGTTCAAACCACCAGCAAGGCCACGATCTGAAGACACAATAATATAGCCAACGCGCTTAACCGGGCGTTCAACCATATAACGGTGTTTGTATTCAGGATTCGCTTGGACCAAATGAGCAATTACACGGTGCATATTTTCGGCATACGGACGGCCTTGAGCCATGCGCTCTTGCGCACGACGCATCTTAGAAGCTGCTACCATTTGCATCGCTCGAGTAATCTTCTGCGTGCTCTTGATACTAGCTACTTTGGCGCGAATTTCTTTTAAATTTGCCATACGCTTAACCTAGTATTCGAAAGCCCTTGCGAGCTTCCGAAGGTTGATTCCGTGAACCAAACCGACACTAAATTCAACAAAGGTTGAAATTAGTAAGTTTGAGTCGCTTTAAAGCTTTCAATACCTGCTTTGATTGCAGCTTCGATGTCTTTGTTGTAATCACCAGAGGCATCGATTTGTTGCATTAACGCAGCATGTTCTGAACGGAAGTAAGAAATCAACGCAGCATCAAAGTCTACGATTTTCTTAACGTCTACGTCAGCCATGTAGCCTTCGTTAGATGCATAAATTGAAACAGCTTGGTCAGCAATTGAGTATGGAGCATATTGTTTTTGCTTCATTAACTCAGTTACACGTTGACCATGTTCAAGTTGCTTACGAGTTGCTTCGTCAAGATCAGAAGCGAACTGAGCAAATGCTGCCAATTCACGGTATTGCGCCAAAGCAGTACGGATACCACCAGACAATTTCTTGATGATCTTAGTTTGCGCTGAACCACCAACACGAGATACAGAGATACCCGCGTTCACAGCAGGACGAATACCCGCGTTGAATAATGATGTTTCAAGGAAGATCTGACCATCAGTAATCGAAATTACGTTGGTTGGTACGAATGCAGATACGTCACCCGCTTGAGTTTCAATAATCGGCAATGCAGTTAATGAACCAGTTTGGCCTTTCACTTCACCGTTAGTGAATTTCTCAACGTAGTCAGCAGATACACGAGAAGCACGTTCAAGTAGACGCGAGTGTAGATAGAATACGTCACCTGGATACGCTTCACGACCTGGTGGACGGCGTAAAAGCAATGAAATTTGACGGTAAGCAACAGCTTGCTTAGACAAGTCATCATAAATGATTAACGCATCTTCACCGCGGTCACGGAAGTATTCGCCCATTGTACAGCCAGAGTACGGAGCTAGATACAGCATTGCTGCTGGATCAGCTGCAGCTGCTGCTACAACAGTTGTATACGCCATAGCGCCAGTTTCTTCTAGCTTGCGTACCACGTTAGCGATAGTCGATTGTTTTTGACCGATTGCTACATATACACATTTAATGCCAGAGTTTTTCTGAGCGATGATCGCGTCGATCGCCATTGCTGTTTTACCAGTTTGACGGTCACCAATGATCAACTCACGTTGACCACGGCCTACAGGGATCATTGTATCTACTGATTTATAACCAGTTTGTACAGGTTGATCCACTGATTGACGCCAAATTACGCCTGGTGCTACTTTTTCAACAGCATCAGTTAATTTTGCATCAATAGGGCCTTTACCATCAATCGGGTTACCCAAAGCATCTACTACACGGCCTAAAAGTTCTGGACCAACCGGAACTTCTAATACACGACCTGTGCAACGCGCTTTTTGACCTTCTTGAAGGCTTAAGTAGTTACCTAAAACAACGACGCCCACTGAATCCTGTTCTAGGTTCAGTGCCATACCGTAAAGGCCGCCGTCGAATTCGATCATTTCACCGTACATAGCGTCAGCTAAGCCGTGAATACGCACAATACCGTCGGAAACCATAACAATGGTTCCTTCGTTCTTAGCGGTTGCGCTGGTGTCCAGATCGCCGATACGCTGTTTAATGAGCGCACTGATCTCGGATGGATTCAGTTGTTGCATTGCGCTATACCTCAATCTTTTTAAAGTTCAGTCTTCTAAATGCAATTAAGCAAGAAGACGAGTACGCATTTTTTCAAGCTTGTTAAGCGCAGAATCATCTATCACTTGGTCGCCTGCACGAATAACTACACCAGCAATCAGCGCCGGGTTAACTTCTACAGAAACATTTACCGCCGCTTCGAATTTCTTCTCTAATGCATGCGCAAGTAATTGTTCTTGTACTGAAGTTAATGGGAATGCAGATTCAATCACTACATCCACAGTATTGTTATTCTGTGATTTAAGCTGCTCATATTCTGCTGCAATCTCAGGAAGAAGAACCAAACGGTTATTCTCTGCAAGCAATGTCAGGAAGTTAGACACTGCTGCAGTTTGGTCTTCACCTAAAACTTTCGCAAAAAGAGCCACCTGCTCAGCAGGTGTAAGCTCAGGGCGATTTAGATAAGCTGAAAATGCTTCGTCTTGCACCGCAGCACTGAGCAATTCAAGTGCTGTTGACCAAGAGTCAGTTGCACTTTGCTCAGAAGCGTAAGCAAATGCTGCTTTAGCGTATGGGCGTGCCAACGTCAAGAGTTCAGCCATAATCCGCCTCTCTTAAAGTTTAGCAGCCAGCTGAGTCAGCATGGCATTGTGAGCTTCTGCATCAACTTGCTGGCTAAGAATTTTCTCAGCACCAGTTACTGCAAGAGCAGCCACTTGTTGACGCAATTCTTCGCGAGCAGCATTGATTTCAGTATCAACAGCTTCTTTAGCCTGTTGACGAATACGCTCACCTTCAGCCGCAGCTTGGGTACGCGCTTCTTCGATCAATTGTGCACCACGACGGTTCGCTTGTTCGATCAATTGAGCCGCTTGTGCTTTTGCCGCGTCTAACTCAGCTTTCACTTGTGCTTGCGCATCTGCAAGGTCAGCCTTCGCTTTTTCAGCAGCATTTAAGCCATCAGCGATTTTACGCTGACGTTCACTAATCGCATTGATTAGTGGTGGCCATACAAACTTCATGCAGAATGCGACAAAAATCGCAAACGCAATCGCTTGGCCAAACAATGTGAGGTTGATATTCATTGCAAATTCCTCAAATAGTGAATTTCGGAATTAAGCTGATTAACCTACAAATGGATTAGCGAAGATGAAGAACAAGCCAATACCAACACCGATCATAGGCACAGCATCAAGAAGACCCGCGATTAAGAACATACGAGTTTGAAGTTGTGGAGCCAATTCTGGTTGACGAGCTACAGCTTCAAGGAAACGGCCGCCTAGAAGACCAAAACCAATCGCAGTACCTAAAGCACCGAAAGCGATCAAGATAGCAGATGCAATTGCAACTAGACCTAAAGTGAGTTCCATGATAATTCCTCAGAGGTTAGGTTTTATACCAAATTAAGTTAAAAAATTGTGTGCCCAACCATCCGTTGACAGTTAGGCAATACCATTAATGCTTTTCGCTTGCCATACTCATGTACACGATAGTCAACATCATGAAAATGAATGCTTGTAGCGTAATAATCAAAATGTGGAAAATCGCCCAAGGCACAGACAACGCCCACTGGATCCAGAACGGTAATAACGCGATAAGAATGAAGATTAACTCACCCGCATACATGTTACCGAACAGTCGTAGAGCCAATGAAACTGGTCGCGCCAAGAAAGTAGTCAATTCCAACAATAAGTTGAATGGAATTAAAAGCACTTTAGCAACTGGATTACTTGGGTTAAATGGGTTCAGTGCTAACTCACCAACGAAGCCGCCAACACCTTTCTCACGAATACTATAGAAAATAATTAAGAAGAATACAGAAATAGACATACCGAGGGTAATGTTTGGATCTGTAGTCGGAACAATTTTAAAGTAAACCTGATGAGGGTCTACACCCAGCATAGAAGCAATCGCGTGTTGAGCTACATAAGGAATAAAGTCAACAGGGATCAAATCCATCAAGTTCATGAGGAAAATCCACACGAAAATGGTTAATGCTAAGGGTGCAATTAATCGAGACTTCCCGTGGAAGGTATCACGTACACTTGAATCTACAAACTCGATAATCATTTCAATTGCAGACTGGAACTTGGTAGGAACACCAGCATTAGCCGCTTTCGCAACCAACCAGAACAACAAACAGAAAATCAGACCCAGTCCGATAGACCAACCCATTGAATCCAAGTGAATAGCAGTGAACCCCATCTGTTGAGCTTCAGCACCGCTCTCGGCCAATTTCCACGTACCGTCCGGCATTTTGCCATAGGTCATGTTGGTCAAGTGATGCTTGATATACTCGGTCGAAGTAAGGGCATGTTCTTCAGCAGCCATAAATCACACCTGGTCAATGTCAAAAAACTAATAGAACAAACGAATATCGCGTGCTGCTTGATATCTCGCCTGCTCCTGAAAAACTTTTCAATTTCTTGTTGTGCTTATACTCATTTTTGTAGACGTGACGCCCAAAACGGAGCGACCCACGACATGGCTTGAACAAGTATAAAACCACAAAACAACGCCACCGCTGACAACGGTTTAACATTGCTTAAAATTAAAATGAAACCAACAATCACAATGGCAAACTTTCCCATCAAGCCTTTATACATGTTCGAAAGAACTTGTTTAGACGCGCGGGCTCCTGCTGCTCGAAACGATTGCCACGAAAAATAACAAGTCGCGAGCCAACATACCAGTGCACCTAATGCTGCACTCAAGGCTGCGGTTGAGTCTTTCACGACCCAGCCGATCAAGGCTGAAACAGGGATCATACAGGCTTGCAGGAGGACCAAAGCTTTCGCTAATCGTCGGTCAATCAAGCGACTAGTTCGGCTCATTATTTATTCACTCACAGCAATCATGCTTGACAAGTTTAACAGGTGATTATTTTTAATCGCAGGCATTATAGAGTTACACCCCTGAACATGCAATCTTTTCCCGACCTTAGTCGTGTTTTTTTAAATCGGGTCACTGCTGTTAAACTAATCAAAATCTGTCTATTTTTTAAATCATTAGCGTGCATTTAGTACACATTTCTGGGTTTCGGCGGCCAATTGCTGCCAAGCCTGCACAAAGTCCCCTGCCCTGCTCATGCTTTCATCGACATGCTGGAACAGTACCGGATTGAGTTTGCGGTACTGGTTCTCACTGGCATGACCTTCGGCCAGCAGGCACATTTTGCGCTGTGGACGATGATCCTGTAAAAACTTGATTTGTGCCACGGTTGGCGAGACATGCGGATCATCCGTCAATGCCCCCATGAATTTCAAATTGAGTGGGCGTTCCAGATACTGGTAGGCATCGTGATAAGACCAATAAGGTTTGGCTTTGTTGCTTGAACTATAACGCTGAGCCGTCGCAAACATGTTTTGTGCAAAGTCACGGGCATTTTTCCAGTAGCGTTCACGATGCTCCGGCAATTGTTGCGAACGTAACGCCGCAATAAAGAAACCGATCCGCACTGCATTATTCGGATCGAGCCAGACATGCGTGTCTACCGTATTTTTTAAGGCCTCGCCACGCGGATTACGCATCGGCAAGGTGGTCAAAATCCCGGAGTCTAAAAGTGCGATACCTTTATTACTTTCATTCAGCACTTTGGCCAAGGGTGCTTCATGCGCCTGACCCAGCCAGATCACCAGACCTGCATCCTGAATAGTTTTTCGATGCGCCGGAGTCAGACTCACATCATGTCCACTTTGGTTGGCCAGTAATAAAGTCGGCTGTTCCACGCCCTGGGTAATTTTCTTGGCAATCAGATAGATCGGCTGCGTAGACACCACCAGACTTTGTGACCAACTGAGTGTGCTGAACAATGCCAGCAAACTGATTGCAAGGAGACGTAACATGAGTAGAAATCACTTAAAAACGATAAAATCAGGAAGTGTTATAATATAACAAAAATACAAAAATACCTATGCCCAATCGAAACTCAGAACGCTTCATGTTAAGATTTGAAATCTATTAATTTTCAGTTTCGCACTTGAGGTGAACTATGGGTTCCTGTTCGCACGAACACCACAACGCATTGCACGGCGTGCACGACCATCCCAATGTCGCACAACGTCTTGCTGAAGCGGAAAGTCTTTGTGCAGCAAGCGGCGCACGCCTTACACCTTTACGTAAAGAAGTGCTGGAACTCATTCTGAATGCGCATGGCCCGATGGGCGCCTATGATCTGCTGGCACAAATGAAAAATGCCAGTGATCGTCCTGCAGCACCACCAACGGTGTATCGCACTCTGGATTTTTTATTAAGCAAAGGGCTGATTCATCGCCTGACCTCGATCAATGCCTATATCCCCTGTTGCCATCCGCGCGAAGGGCATCAGGCGGCTTTTTTAATCTGTACCGAATGTAAAGCCGTGAAAGAAGCGTCGGCTCAGGGCCTGCTCGATCAGCTTGATGCACTGGCCAGCTCGGACGACTTCACGGCACATCACAGCATTATCGAAATTTCAGGAATTTGTCAGCAGTGCCGCAACAAAGCTTAAGTGCCTCTCCCCTGATTCAGCTCTCCAAGATCTGGGTTAAAATCGATGAGCGCGATATCTTAAAAGCGATTGATTTCTCGTTACAAGAGAAAGAAATTGTCACGCTGATTGGTCCCAATGGTGCTGGTAAATCGACCTTGATTAAAGTCATGCTGGGCATACTGAAACCACAATCGGGTGAAATCAAAACTGCGCGCAAGCTGAAATTTTCTTATGTGCCACAAAAATTCAATCCATCCCATAGCTTGCCGCTACGAGTGAAAGATTTATTGGCACTAGAAAAATGCCCGTCCCAGATTAAAACCGAAATTATTCGCGATACCGGCATTAGTAAACTGCAAGATTCTAAAGTTCAGCAGTTGTCTGGCGGTGAACGTCAGCGGGTGCTACTGGCCCGCGCCTTATTACGCCAGCCGGACATTTTAGTTCTCGATGAACCGATGCAGGGTCTAGACATCCAGTCCGAAGCTGAACTGTATGAATATGTGCGTAACTTACCGGAAAAATATGGGTGTGCCGTACTGATGGTTTCACATGACCTGCAATGGGTGATGCAAGGTACGACTCGTGTGGTCTGCTTGAACAAGCATATCTGCTGTAGTGGGCTGCCGGAAAGCGTGCAGCAACATCCCGAATATCAGGCGATTTTTGGTACTAACCGGGTATTCTATCAGCATCATCATGATCATTGCGCACATGGCGATTCTGCCACACCCTGTCAGCATGATTCGCGTCCTCATATTCACCCCGAGCCGGAAGCTTAAACCATGATGGATTGGTTACAACTCCTTTTACCTGCATGGATCATGGGAACGCTATTGGTATTTCTGACTGCACCGCTGGGCTGTCTCATGCTCTGGCGGCGTATGTCATTCTTTGCCGACACCATGGCACACGGTACTTTACTCGGTGTTGCCATTGCTGGAGCTTTAAGTTTACCGCTGTGGATGGGTGTAACTTTTATTGCCTTATTATTGGTCGGGATTTTGTGGGTACTGCATGATCCGCGCCTGCCCAATGATGCCTTGCTGGCGCTGTGTTCAGCAACACTGCTTTGCTCGGGATTATTATTCATTCAGCATTTACCGAGTTTAAGACCGGAACTTCTCAGCTACCTATTTGGTGATTTACTTACGATTTCTTGGGCGGACTTACCCACCTTTGCCATTGTGATTATTCTGGCCTTAGCCGTCCTCTATAAAAGCTGGCAAGCGCAGATTCAAATCGCAATTGATCCGGACATGGCGGTCAGTGAAGGTGTAAATGCCAAATGGCAACGCCTGATCTTTATGTTGTTATTGGCATTGTTTACCGTGCTTGCCCTGAAAGCAGTCGGTTCACTCTTGATGGGGGCATTACTGGTGATCCCTGCCCTGACTGCACGATTACTTGCACACTCACCCAAACAAATGGTGATCTGGGCATTCGTGATTGCGCAAATTGGGGTGACCGTAGGCCTGTGGTCGAGTGCCGGTCTCAATACTTCGACAGGTTTAACTATTGTACTGACCATGGCGGTGCTATTTGCACTGTTCTTTTGCGTGCAGAAGTTTAAAAAGCTGGCTTAATATTTCTGTTAAATCATGATGATTTTCTAATGATCTATTCCGCCTCTCTCCTTTAAGGAGAGAGCAAAGACTCTTTATTGATGCACCAAACTCAATAAAAATGCAGCGCCGGCAAATAACCCGGCAAAAGTCCGGTTCATGACTTTTTGTTGTTTCGGCGATCTAAGCAGCCTTAAAACTTTAGCAGCCAATCCGGTATAACCCGCCATCACAATCAGATCAATCGTCACCATTGTCGCAGCCATAATCAAATACTGAATCCATTGTGGCTTAGACAAATCCAGAAATTGCGGCAAGACGGCCAGTAAAAATACGATGGCTTTAGGATTAGTGATATTAACCAAGAAACCATGCAGTACCAGTTTCCCTCTCGATTTTCGCGCCAATTCATGTTTAATTTCGATAGATTGTACAGGTGCTTTCCATTGCAAAATAGCCAAATACAATAAATAGCCGACACCAAACCATTTCACCACTAAAAATGCCCATGGGGTTGTCGCAAACAAAACTCCCACGCCTGCCGCAACCACTGCAATCTGTACCAATAATGCCAGTTGCAGGCCCAGCGCATTCCAGTAACCATGCCGAAAACCATAATTCAGTCCACTCGACATGGAAGCAATCGCTCCTGCGCCCGGAGACACACTAATCACCCAGCAGGCCAGCATATAGGCAAACCACATTTGATAGGACATGGATATTTAACTCAGCAAAACTTGCCCAATATTATATGAATTTTCTAATAAAATCAGGCTAAAAACCTGCTTAAATATAAGGCATTGCACTATTCACTCTGTCTAGCTTCAGGCACAATATGTACATTAAAAACAGGATCTATCCTTACAGGAGCCATGAATGACAGCCCAATCGGTAATCTTGCCACTTCCTTCAGATCATGCCCGTTTTATTGTTTTACGTCTTAAAGATTTGAGTATTGAACAATTAAAAGAACAACTCGAACATCTTTTTACTTCGCGTGATCGTCTTATTACGCAACATCCTCAAGCACAAATTAAAACGGCAGTGGCTTTTGGTCCTGAACTGTGGGCAAAACTTTATGATCAAGCTCCTGCAGGCTTTAAACAGCTTGAGCCCATTCATGGTTCATTTGAAATGCCAGTGGTTCCGGCAGATATGATCATTCATATTGCCAGTGCCCGTGCTGATATCTGTTTTGCGCTCAGTCAGGCTTTTTTTGAAGGCATTCAGGATCAGGTTCAGGTGCTGGATGAGCGGGTTTGCTTCCGCTATTTTGATGGTCGTGACATAACTGGCTTTATTGATGGAACTGAAAATCCGCAATTCCCGGATGATCGTGCTGAAGTCGCATTATTAGGTGAAGATTCAGGTATTTTCCAAGATGGTTCATTTATTTTTGCCCAACGTTACGCGCATAACCTGGAAAAATGGAAAAAGCTAAAAGTTGATACTCAGGAACAGGTTATGGGTCGTACCAAGCTTGAATCGATTGAGCTGGATGATGAAGTCAAACCTGAAAATGCGCACGTGTCACGTACTGTAGTGGAAGATGAAGAAGGCGAAGAAATGGAAATCCTACGTCATTCTCTGCCTTATGGTGATGGACGTGGTGACCAGGGTCTATTCTTTATTGCCTACACCAAAGACCTTACGATTATCGATGCTATGTTAGAACGTATGTTTGGTACCTCTGGCGATGGAATTCATGATCGTCTGCTTCATTTCGTAACACCTCTAGATGGTGCCTATTACTTTGCACCGAGTGAGGAGTTGCTGGAAGAGGTTTTGGAAGGGTAAAAGAAAAAAGGATTGCTACATTAATAATGTAGCAATCAAATAAACTATTTTTTAAGTGATTTTTGAGAGTTTATACTTTCACACCCTAATGTAGATGACAAACATTTCAATTCAGAATTTAATATTAATTTATACTTCTCTAATTTACCACTAGACTCTCTAACATCTGCTTCATATAAATATTTTTTTTCTTTTAGAATATAAGAAAAATTATCACCCGCTAATATATTTACATAATCACTCTCTAAATTAGCAGATGAAGAGTCTACTACTGGAGCTTCAACAACTAAATTTGATAATTTGTTATATATAAATAAATTAGAGCTAAATTTTTTATAAGGTCTTTTTACATAATCTATTTCGCTGAATTCTCGTGTTCGAAAAGCCACTATTTTTTCATCTTGATAGAGTATTTTTAAATCAACACTAGACTTCAAAGGTACTGTACTTTTAAATAAATAATATTCTTTTTGATTATTTAAGACCTCAATACCATAAATTTTAAGGACGTAATTCCCACCAGAATATTTTTTATTTTTATTTCCATAATCAATTAAACCTAACTTTAAGTTATTATTTAATTGAGAGAATTCACCAAAATGATCTAAAAATAAAACTGGTTCATTAATCTGTATAGCACTCTGCTGATAATCGTTCCAATCTATATTTTTAGAATGACATGATAATGAAAAAAAACTACCAATTATTACCAGAAATTTAATTATTTTCATATTTCAAAAAGCCTAAATTAATTTTGTTAGAAAAAAAGGAATAGGATCAAATCTTCCTTGTAAACCTTTACCCAACAATGGCGAACTTCTCGTCTCAAAATGCAAATGTCCACCCTTTGATATAGTAGTCATTCCACTCGCATTTCCACTAGACCCTGTTTTACCTAAAACTGTCGTAACATCCACAGCATCTCCCTTTTCAACATTTATAATAGATAAATGAGCATAAAAAAAATAAATAAAATTGCTATTTATAATTTTTTTTAATGCATATTTTTTTTGTTGTATAGGCAGATCATCAATATTTACTTCTAATACAACAATTTTACCATATGGCCCTCCACTATCCTTTGCGACAGCAATAATGCCACTACATACTGCAAAAATATTTGTACCTGAGTCAGCAGCTAGATCTATACCTTGATGATTTCTTGTACCTCCATTTCTAACCTTCCCAAAGGTGGCACTTTTGATATTTGCAAGACCAGCAGTTCTTAACTTATTTACTGATAAAGGATCTACCCATATTTCACTTCCTCCTACAGTTTTATTTTCTTGTACTTCTTTACTTGAGATTGGTGTTGGTGTTGGTGTTGGTGTTGGTGTTGGTGAAGAAGCTTGTCCTAATAAAATTTTTATTGTTTCCTCTAAAGATAAATTCGCCCCGGAAGTTTTTGATTTATCCAGTACATAATCATAAATATTAATATGTGCATCAATATAAGCTCTTAACCATGCTCCATAGGCAGCTTTTGCATCATCATTATATCTTTTCAAATAATCTGAAGCTCTTTGTTTACCTTTACTTCCAAATTGTGCAAATAATAAATTTTTCGCTCTTTCTTGAGAAAAACTATTCTGTATGAATGACCTAGTACCGCCTGCTCCTTCATGATGTAATAGATAAGCAAGTTTCGCGATTGAACTTGGTTCTGTTAATTTTTGATAAGGTAATTTTGACCATTTAAAGTTAACAACTGCATAAGCTGCTGCTGCATCAATAGAGAATTCAGGATTGAATCTCAGACTGAGAAGTTGCTTCTCAGTAAGTTTCTTAATTTTTGAAGCATATTGCCCTATTAAAGTATCTTGATTTTTACAAATTTCAAGCCACGTACCTTTTAAAAATTGTGTTAATCCAGCAGCATTTGTACTTGCATTAAAACTTTCCGGATCCCATTCACCATTACTTTTTTTTGCAGCCTCAGCATGGATTAAAGCTGCGAGGCTATGAGGTGTAAACCCATGACGCCTTGAAGCATCTATAACAAATTTTCTATATTTATTATTTACTGTATTTAGAATAAAGTTCTCTTCTGTAAATTGACTTGCAATTATATGAGTACTATTACCCAAATCAGTCCTTTTTTGATCGTTTCTTGGTTCGGGTAAAATTATAGATGATTGACTAGTATTTTGTTCATCTCCTCCCCTTATAATTGGCTCTGCTAAATTTTTTAATGATTTTTTAATTTCATCAACTTTCTGCTGGACTATACCTGATTTAGGATAGTGAGTACCTGAAACCTTCATTTGCCTTGAAGTCAACCTTAAAACTTTTTTCCCTATAGGTAAACTTTTATAATTAGCTATTAAATCAAAGGTACCTTTAATATTTTTATAATAAACTTTTAGTCCCTTTGAATGATCTAAAATTTCTAAATCATAGATCACACCATCTTTGAAAACTATGTCATTTGACTTACCATCATATTCTAATTTTACAATACCTTTTGGGATTAACTTAAAGGACAAATCTAATAATATAATTCTTAAAACTACTTCAGCATTAATCTTATCTGTTTTACTAATATATATTTTTTGACCTATTTTTATTTTATGAATAGCAGAACTATTTAACTCATTAAGTTCAGCTATTTTTTTTACAGTAATATTAAATTTTCTTGAGATACCCCATAATGTATCTCCTTTTTTTACAATATAATAATTCACAGAGAGTACCTTTATAATTATTTAATGTCTTCTAACTGAATTCCATGCTCTCCCACATCAAATTCATCTTCTATATCAGTTACTTTAGTTTCCAAATCTTCAAAGATACTTGACCATTGATTAAATCCAACTAATGCTTCATAAGCTAATGATTCTTCAAAAATAGATAATTGAGTCTTACCATTCAAATCAGTTTTACTTTCCCACAAGATTTCCTTATTTTTGGGTGTGAACATAGTTACCTGTGCACCTTCAATGCCTTTACCACCTAAACTACTGAATAAAAAATCTACAGCGTAGGGGCCAGCTTTAGGTAACTCAGGAATTTCATAGAAAATTTTAGCCCCTCCTATAAAACTATGCTGCCCTGCCTTACACTCAAATTTCCCACCAGTTGTGACCATTACTCCACCACCATTGATCTTAATTTGAGACCCTCCAGCGGTCAGTACGATCTCCTTCGGACTGGTGATTTCGATCTTGTCTTCAGTCGAAATAAGCTTGATTACCTTGCGGGCAATCGCTTCAATCGCATCATCTTGGGCTTGTAGTTCAATTTTTCCTTGAGCAGCATAGAGACTCGCACCCTCTTGAGCAGCAAATAAACTGATCTTGTCCTGTGCATGAGCAACTAAAGATTTCTGTGTGGATAAATGAATATTATTCCCGGCACTCTGATTGATTTGCTGATCAGCGGATAAATGAATATTTTCATTTGTGCTCAGTGCAATCGTTTGGGGGGCAGTTAATAACATCACGGCCTGTTTAAATGCGGCAGCCTTGGCTTGATCTTCAGCTTCAATCTGATTCAAAAACTGTTTTAAACTATCAAAAAATTCCAATGGATCAGCCTGCTGTTTTTCTGCAATATCACTCAAGGCTTTACTATGATTGAGATTCGATTCAAGCTGTTCTTTGGCTGGGTCAGCCTCTAGGTGATTGCCTGCTGCTGAATCTTGCCGATAAGTGGAGATTAATAAGCCGTTTCCTGCTCGTAGGGCACCCCACTGGTCTGTCCTTAGTTCAAAACCTTCACCTCGACCTTCACTGCTTTCACTTTCTTTGGGGTGACTTAGATTTCCCAGATTGAGCTGACTGGCTGCATGACTACTTTGCAGCTGTACACTGATCTGTTCAGGGGTATCATCAAAACGAAGCTGGTTAAAACCTTCGCCATCGACCTCCTGAGAACGGATACCACTAAGTTTTTTGGTCGCAGGAAGTTCTCCTTTCGCATCAAACATGGTCGGATACCGTTCTGCTTCATGAATCCGTCCCACCACAAAGGGCCGGTCGATATCACCTTCAAAGAAGTCAATCACTACAATTTCGCCAATTCGCGGATGCAACCTGATGCCATAACCCTCACCCGCCCAAGGGGTCAAAACATCCACCCAAGCAGAATCGCTATCATTGTCATTGCTACCTGCGCCGCCATCATGCTGATGATCCTCACTCCGGGTAAACAGAAAACGAACTTTCACCCGCCCCCATGCATCGACATGAATCGTTTCACCTTCAGGTCCGACCACTCGAGCCCGTTGCGGATATGCAGCAGGCCGATGAATGAAGGGGTGGTACTCAGGAACAACCTGGATTTCACGGCGCACCATCTGTAGTTCATTGGCCTGTCGTTCCTCCTGTGTCATCTGCCAGCCGCTCTTCTCAAGCAAACTGTCCAGCTGAGATAAGATATCTTTGGGTAAATTGTTCTGGTTATAAAACCGCTTAGCCAAAATCAGAAATTCACGTTGATGGGCAGGATGCTGATCAATTTCAGGATGCTGTTGCAGTTCAAACCAGTATCCAACCTGAGCATCTCGTACGCTGCTACTGGCTTTAAAATATTTAGACTGCAAAGCATGATAGTCACTGAGCTGCTGATTGAGTCGATCCAGTTGGGCTATACCAGATGCTGTCACCTGATCCTCATGATTTAAGTCGCCGGTCCAAGCCGGACTGATGTTCCACGCATCTTCAAGCTGAAGAGTGGCATTTGCATGGATATCACTTTGCTGATGATTACTGAATAAAGGCTGGCTTTGATCCTGGGCAAGTTGCTGGGCATGCCAACGCTGGGTCTGGGTACTATTCGGATTGAGCTGACGTACCGCAATCAGACTGTTCAGCGTGTCGAGCTGTTCGGTGGCATGACTGCGATGAAACCGGATGGAGCGGCGTTTTAAAGCTGAAAAATATTGGGAATGATCTACCAGTTTTAAAAGCTGAGCTTGAATCTCGCTGGCTGATACAGGCACAGTTAATTGCTTTTCATCAATCAGCCAGTTAATTCCTTCGCTACGCCATAAACGGGTCAGAAAATCATAATCCGATTCATTCGACTGCATCACAAAAGGCCGGACATCATAGTCCCGGCTGAGTCCTGTCAAATCCAGGCTGAGACTGGCAGCGAATAATGCACTTCTGTTTTGCCATTCACTGAACAGGATTTCACTGATCTCGCGCACCGTCTTGTTCATAAAAACCCGACTGTTACGGCGCTTCTGCCAGAGTGCAGTCGGGTCATTTAGCGTCAATTTATACAGGGTCAAAGCTCCATCATCTTGTCCTTGGCTGGCTGCAGTAATAATGCCCGTAGTCCGGAAAAGTTCACCCCGGTCTGTGACCTGATCAATGGCCACCCGACAGCCGATAAACTGTTTCAAGGCAATATGAGCATGAGTGGAAAGACAGATCAGTTCAGCCTGCAGGCCTTGATTGATCTGATGCTGACCCTCAATACGCTGAATCAAAACCTGATGATTTAAAGGAGGATGTGAAAACTGTAAATGTAGCGCACGATGCTGTCGCTTAAGCCCGAGCTGCTCCACCAGCATATGGATAGGTTTTGGCATTTTATAGTTATAATTTTAAGCTTTATTATTGTGCGGCAGATTTTAGGAAAAGTTATCCATTTCGTCCAGTTCACGATGCATTTCACATAATTAGGCCTTTAATTTATGGCCCTTCAATTAAAAATCTTAAATTGCATGTGGTACATCTTAATTAAAAATATTGCTCAATATTCCCTATTTTTCCGATTATCCTATACGGAACTTGCTGCTACACTCATTCAGATCTCATTCTTCAAGGCCAAGGACATGCTGGAACTCCCTTCTAAATTACCCGATTTGGGCGTGACCATTTTTAGTACCATGTCGGCCTTGGCACAAAAACTCGGAGCCTTGAATCTTTCTCAAGGATTTCCAGACTTTGCAGCGCCTCCTGCCTTGATTGAAGCTTTAAACCGGGCCAGCCAGAATGGATTTAACCAGTACGCTCCGGGAGATGGTCTGCCAGTCTTGCGAGGTCTAGTGGCAGATCTCTATCAGCAGCGTGATCAACTGATTATTGATCCTTTCGAGGAAATCACGATTACGCCTGGGGCCACGATTGCGATTTTTTGTGCCATTCAAGCCACGGTGCGCGCCGGTGAAGAAGTGATTATTTTCGACCCGAGCTATGACAGTTATGGACCTGCGGTACAACTGGTCGGGGCAAAGCCAGTGCATATTGCTTTGCAGCATCCTGATTTTTCTGTAGACTGGAATCAGGTCAAAGATGCCATTAATGACCGTACCCGCATGATTGTGGTGAATACGCCGCATAATCCGAGTGGGAGTGTCTGGTCCAAGGCAGACTGGCAGCAACTGATCGAACTGATTCGCGAGCGCAATATTGTGGTGCTGTCCGATGAAGTCTATGAACATCTGGTTTTTGACGGCGTTCAGCACTATTCGGCCTGGTCATTTCCAGAACTTCGCGAGCGTAGCTTCGTGATTGGTTCTTTTGGTAAAACCTTCCATGTCACGGGCTGGAAAACCGGATTTTGTATTGCTGCACCGGCACTGATGAGAATGTTCAGACAGATTTATCAGTTTGCCAGCTTCTGCGGTGTAACACCCGTTCAGGTCGCTTTGGCGGAATATATGCAACTGCATCCTGAGCATATACGCGAACTGTCCCAGTTTTATCAAAATAAACGGGATTTATTTAACTCATCCATTAAAACATCACGCTTTAAGTGGACACCTTCTCAAGGGACTTATTTTCAGAACTTAGATTATTCGGAGATTCGCCCTGAGCTTGATGATCTGTCCATGTGTCATTTTCTGGCAGAACAACATGGGATTGTGGCGATTCCAGTCTCCGCATTCTACCAGCACCCTCCTGCCGATTTACGTCTGCTCAGGTTCTGCTTTGCAAAAAAAGAACAAACTCTGATCCAGGCAGGTCAAATTCTTTCAAAGGTTTAACTCATTTTTTAACTAAAAATCTCATAAAATAAATGCCTTAGTTACTTAAAAGCTAAGGCTTTTTCTTATATTCTGCCGAATAATAGCTGCATCAATAAATAGATGATAATTCAATCACAGGATGTCGCATGGCACAGCACTCACTGATTCATCAACAGAATTTATGGAAAGCCTTTCTGGTATTTCTGTTGCCATTAATTGCGACCAATATCCTGCAAAGTCTCTCCGGCACGATCAATACGGTTTTTGTGGGACAAATGCTTGGGGTCAATGCAATTGCTGCTGTTGCCGTTTTTTTTCCGATCCTGTTTTGTCTGATGGCTTTTGTGATTGGTTTGTCCGCCGGTTCTACCGTATTGATTGGCCAGGCTTGGGGTGGAAAAAATATAGAAAAAGTCCGCTGTGTGGTTGGTTCAACTTTATTTATGACCTTGATTGGCGGCAGCTTAATTGCGCTTCTCGGGGTAATTTTTGCTGAGAATATTCTCTTGGCACTCGGCACAGATCCAGATGTGATGCATTTGTCCTTGCCCTATGTACAATGGATGCTGGCGGGTAGTCCCTTAATTTTTATCTATATTATTTATACTTCCATCTTGCGTGGCGTTGGGGATAGTACCACGCCCCTGTTTGCTTCCGCACTTACCATTGGGGTCGGTTTGGTGGTGACACCGGTCCTGATTGCCGGTTATTTTGGCTTTCCTAAAATGGGCATTATCTCACCGGCGATTGCCACCATTCTGGGAAATCTGGCGGTTCTGTTGTTTTTAATCCTGTATTTGAACTATAGGCAACATCCGCTCAAGCTGGACTGGGCCTTATTAAAAAATATTCGTCATCAACCACAGTTGAGCAGAATGATCTTGAAACTGGGGGTTCCTACTGGTGTGCAAATGGTCACGACTTCAGTTGCCGGATTGGTAATTGTCGGACTGGTCAACCGCTATGGCGCAGAAGCAACAGCGGCCTATGGTGCAGTCAATCAGGTCTTAAATTATATTCAATTTCCGGCTTTGTCGATTGCAATTGCCGCATCTGTATTTGGTGCGCAAGCGATTGGCGCAGGTAAATCGGATCTGCTCAATAAAGTGACCCGGACTGCGCTGAGTATGAATATCCTGTTTACCGGCGGTTTGGTGATTCTGGCCTACCTGTTCTCCAAATATCTGATGGCGCTGTTTATTACCGATCCTAAGGTTATAGTACTGGGACAACAACTGCTGTTTATTGTGCTGTGGTCGATTCTGTTCTTTGGTGCCAGTGCCATTTTTGCTTCGATCATGCGTTCAAGTGGAACGGTGACCATGCCAATGTTGATTAATATTTTTGCCATTCTCTGTATTGAAGTTCCCGCCGCTTATCTGTTTAGCCGGTGGTGGGGTCTGGAAGGTATCTGGTATGCCTACGCGTTGGCCTTTGTCAGCCTGTGTATTTTGCAGGGACTGTATTACCAGTTGGTCTGGAAGAAAAAAACGGTTGAAGCGTTGATTTAGATGCAGGTTTTTTTACGTGCCTAAAGCATTACAGGATTTAACACTCTCATTTGCAAAAAATTAGACCCTATTACAGCGATAAAAAACCCGCTTTCGCGGGTCTGTTCTGCAATTTTTTAAGCAGATTTTTTCTTCTTTTTGCCAAACTGGGTCGCCAGTGCAGTGACATGCTGATAACCAGTTGGTAAGATCCGCTGAATCAGGTCAATCGCTTTAGCATCATTACCGATCAGCAGACGGCGCTTGTCTTTTTGTACCGCCTCCAGAATTTGTCGTGCAGCTTCTGCAGGTGGACAACGCAATAATTTATTAAAATTACGGGCAGATTTTTCCGGATTCATCCCTAAAGTTAGCAAACTGTTATTCATTTTTGCCGCATTGGCAATATTGGTACGGATACCGCCAGGATGTACACACAGTGCACTCACCCCACAATTTTCCAGATCCAGTTCCTGACGCAGGGATTCAGTAAAACCACGTACCGCAAACTTGGTCGCATTATAAGCAGACTGGGTCGGCTGCGCCGTTAAACCAAACAGGCTGGAAATATTGATGACATGCCCATCGCCGGTTTTCTTGATCAGTGGCAGAAATTCTTTGGTTCCGTAAACTACGCCCCAGAAATTGATTCTGACAATCCATTCTAGTTCTTCATAAGACGCCCCTTCAACGGTTGAACCCAGCGCAACGCCAGCGTTGTTAAAGATCATATTGACACTGCCATGATCCTGTTCAACCTGTGCCGCCCAGTTACGTACCTGTTCCAATTCAGCTACGTTTACTTTCTGAATGGTGACACGAACATCACTCTCTTTAAGCAATTCGAGCGTTTGCGCCAGACCCTGTTCATTGATATCACTCAGCGCCAGATGACAACCCTGCTGGGCCAGCAATACCGCCAGTTGCTGGCCAATCCCTGAACCGGCACCAGTAATTGCAGCGACTTTATTGTTAAAATTTTTCATTCAATTTCCTTATGTAAAGAACTGCCATTCCATGACAGCAGGATCTTGTTCTGTTGTTTCAGGAGCTAGCACAGACCCTCAATATAGTTTTGACAATATAGATTGTCAATAATTATCCCATGTCCTTAGAGGCCAAATTCCAGGGCAGCATTTCCATATAGGTCTAAGCATGATTTATTGCTAAGATATTCAAAATCTTCATGCAGATGAGCACACAGGCCTTATGACCGATTCAATCGACTCAGCAGAAAAATCGCGACCCTCCAAAACTAAGGAACGTCAGTTTAAAGGCCTGTCGATGGCTGAACGGCAGCAGGCACGTCGTGAAAAGCTCATCGAAGCCGGGATTGAAGCCTATGGTAGTTATGGTTTTTTTTCAGTTACCGTCAAAGATATCTGCAATGAAGCCAAACTGACTGAACGTTATTTTTATGAATCTTTCAAGAAAAGCGAACATCTGTTTCAGACCATTTTCTTAAAACTGATTGATGAACTGCAACAGAATGTGATGCAGGCCATGATGCAGGCATCGACCGATCCGAAAAAAATGATCGAAGCCGGTCTGACTGCTCTACTCACTACCCTGCGTGACAATCCGCGCATGGCACGGATCATTTATATCGATGCCATGCTGGTACAGGAGCTGCATAATCAGGCCACTATTCATGAAACCATGTCACGTTTCGACCGCATGATTCATGCCTTTGTCATGGTGATGATGCCGCAATTAAATCGCAGCGAGCAGGAAATTTCCCTGGTTTCGACTGGTTTAAATGGCTATGTCACCCAAATTGCTATTCGTTGGGTGATGAGCGGTTTTAAGCATTCGCTTGAGGAAGTTTTATCGTCTTGTAGTGTGGTTTTTTTGGCGCTGCTCGAGTCATTTTCCGAGAAAAAATAGCTGTTAAATCCTGTGCTTAATAGGTTTCCATCTTTTCTGTAGTGAATGAAATATTTATGCTGTACTACGGAAATGAGTAAAATTAATTTATGATTTTTTAACAAGTTTCTGCATTATATTTGTCACAAATCTTTGCGAATATCAGCAGTTTTTCCCTTTCTGCAATGATACTGTCATAATTAGTCTTTGTAATAAGCCTGTCATAAATATAAAACGGTTCACCGTTTACATGAAATAGGGTATTGCGTTGTGAAAGATGACTACATATTAATCGTCGATGACGAGCTCCCGATTCGGGAAATGATCCATACCTCTCTGGATATGGCCGGTTTTCAGTGCTTGCAGGCAGAAGATGCCAAGCAGGCGCATCAGATGATTGTGGATCAGCGTCCGGCACTGATTTTGCTGGACTGGATGATGCCAGGTGGCGTCAGCGGTGTGGACCTGTGTCGTCGTCTGAAACGTGATGAAAGCCTGTCAGAAATTCCGGTGATTATGCTCACAGCGCGCGGTGAAGAAGACCACAAGGTACAAGGTCTGGATGCCGGTGCCGATGACTACATGACCAAGCCATTCTCGACCCGGGAACTGGTCTCGCGGATTAAGGCGGTACTGCGCCGCGCCAATGCCCTGAGCGGTGAAAAAACTATTGATGCCAACGGCTTGATTCTGGATCCGGTCAGCCAGCGGGTGAATTTTGGTAACAACATTCTGGAAATGGGTCCGACTGAATACCGTTTACTGGCATTCTTCATGACCCATCCGGAACGTGCCTATACCCGTGCGCAATTGCTGGATCAGGTTTGGGGCGGTAACGTCTATATTGAAGACCGGACTATCGATGTGCATATCCGCCGTTTGCGTAAAGTGCTGGAACCTTATGGTGTAGACCGTTTTGTACAGACCGTTCGCGGAACGGGGTATCGTTTCTCGACGCGTTCAGATGTCGCTTTAGGTTAATATCTTTTAAGGTAAATCTTGTTTTATGTATGAACCCTACCCTGTCCCCGAACTGGCACGCGAACACAAAAGAATCCGTTACAGCAGTTTATGGGATTTTGCGAAGCAGGATTTACGCCTACTGGCTTTTTTCCTGATTATCGCCAGCTTTATCGGTTTTGGGATTGGGTATTTCTGGATTTGTATCGTAATTGCTTTCGTGGCGTTCTTTGCGACCCAAATGCGTTCCTTATATCTGGTCAATGAATGGATTTCCAATCGCCCTTATGATGTTCCACCAAATATTGGCGGGATTTGGGGTGCGCTACTTTTCAATGTTTACCGCGCCCAACGTCAGGAACGGATTGTTCAGGCGGAAATGGTCGAACTGATTGATCGTGCACAGTCTTCACTGGTGGCCTTGCAAGAAGCTGTGGTACTACTTGATGAAAACCAGCAGATTGAATGGTGGAATCCGGCAGCCGAACGTCTGCTCGGAATCTCCAGTGACGACCGTCGCCGTAATATCCTGACCTTGCTACGCCAACCAAGCTTTATCGAATACTATCACCATATTGATGAATCTCCCGACGGCCTGAAAATGCGTTCTTCGCTGTTCGAAGACCATTATGTGCAGGTCAAAATGACCCGTTTTGGTGGAGAAAGCCGGGTACTGGTCGCTTATGATGTGACCAGGATGCATAATCTGGAACAGATGCGAAAGGATTTTGTCGACAATATTTCACATGAACTGCGCACTCCTTTGACCGTGCTCAGTGGCTATATTGAAACCTTTACCGATCAGGAAGATATTAATCCACGCTGGAAACGCGCTTTTGATCAGATGCAGTCGCAAACCCGACGCATGAATGCTCTGGTCAACGACCTGCTGCTGCTGTCACGTCTGGAAAATGATAAGAATATTGCCAAAAACCAGATCATTGAAATGCCGAGTCTGATGAACCAGCTATTCGATGATGCCCAGGCCTATAATATTGATTATGGTCATACCCTGAATCTGGACATTGACAGTCATTGCGATCTGATCGGTTCAGATATGGAATTGGCTAGCGCCTTTAGTAACCTGATCATCAATGCCATCAAGTACACGCCTAAAGGCGGCACCATCACCATCGGCTGGCATGATGATGGTGAATCGGCTTATTTTGTGGTGCAAGATAACGGTATCGGGATTGATCCCAAGCATCTGCCACGTCTGACCGAGCGTTTTTACCGCATCGATTCAGACCGCAGCCGCCGTACTGGCGGTACCGGTTTGGGATTGGCAATTGTCAAACATGTGCTGATGCAACATCAGGCACATCTGGAAATTGAGTCCAAGGAAAACCAAGGCTCTACCTTTAAGGTGATTTTCCCCAAAGAGCGTCTCAGCTTTCCAGAGTAAGATACCCATCAAAAAAGGTGCCATTGGTACCTTTTCTTTTAAGTACTTAAGAGCTGATCTGTTTTTCTTTGGACAGTGCACGCGCATAGGCTGCACGTTGCGAGACCCGTTTCAGATAGGCTTGAATCGCTGGATAGCTTTGACCCGTCCGGCTCTGCATCGCTTCCAAAGGAAAACTCATCTGAATATCGGCAAAACTGAAATGCCCGGCAAAATAATCATGCTCGCTCAAATAGCTTTCCAGAAACTGGATATGATCTTTTAAACGGCTCTGTACAAACTGTTTTTTCACTCCATCACAGATTTTCTTGGCCACCGGCCGAATCAGCAACGGGGTATGTTTTGGTACAGTGGTCATCACCAGTTGCATTACCAGCAGCGGCATCAACGAGCCTTCCGCATAATGCATCCAGTAACGGTACTGGGCCTTGTCGGCAATATCTTCTGGGCGAAACTGCTGCTGTTCATCATAAGTTTCCTGCAAATATTCCAGGATCGCCGCAGATTCTGCCAGTACCTGCGACTGATCGACCAGAATCGGAGCCTTACCCAACGGATGGATCTGTTTTAAGGCCGGTGGCGCAGAAAGGTTGGGTTGACGTTTATAGTATTTAACCTCGTAATCCAGTCCTAATTCTTCCATGGCCCACAGGATACGAAATGATCGTGATTGTTCGAGATGATGTAAAACACGCATATTAGACTCATGATTTTATTGTTCTTACTTTTCGAGCATAGCAAAAAGCAGCAGACTCTAGCTCATTTTTTGATGACTGTAATGATATGTATCCTATGTTGTAGATTCACTATTTGAGTTCAACTCAGACAGCGCTCCATATTCCCATCATTTTTAGCATTTATCGGGAAGCACGCATCTGGTCTGGAAATGCAGGCGCTTCTAAACGTGGCCCATCATAGGCAGGAATGGAACTAAAACGTTCATGACCTTCAATCCATTGTTCCCGCGCAATTTTAAGTTCCTCTGTCGTACGCCCGACCAGATTCCACCACAGTAAAATCGGGCTTTCAAATGGTTCCCCACCAATCAATAGCACCCGGCTCCCGGTATGAATTTCAGCATTGACTTGCTGCAACCCCGGCTCCAGGATCAGCATATTATCTTCAGTCAGTTCATGCCCATTAATGCTGGCCGTCCCTTCAAGCACCATAAAGCCATATTCAAATTTCGGATTCAGCGGCAAGCGCGCACTGGTACTTTGAGCTGCATACAGGTCTACTCCGAGCAGTTCGCTATGCACTTTAACTGGTGATCTCGTTTTTAAATATTCTCCGACCAGCACGGTAAACTCAATGCCTTGCTCATTTATGACCGGCAATTCAGGATAATGTTCAAAACCCGGTGCCATATTGATCTTGTCATCCGGCAAGGCAATCCATAACTGCGCTGCATGCATATGCGTTTCACTTTCAGGAGAGACTTCGGTATGTGAAATGCCATAACCCGAGGTCATCAGATTGACCTGCTTGGGACGAATCAATTGCTGATTTCCCAGACTGTCATTGTGCATCATGCTGCCTTCGATCATCCAGGTAAAGGTCTGCAGACCAATGTGTGGATGAGGGCCGATATCCAGACCATCTCCTTGCGGGAAACTGGCCGGACCCGCATGATCCAGAAAACACCAGGCACCAATCATGCGCTTATGCCGGCTCGGCAAGGCGCGTTTAATCACGGTGCCCTGCCCGATTTCCGCGCGACGTAAAGGAAACTCCTGAATAAACTGATTCACGTACTTTTCACAATCATCGGAATTCGACAGTTCAATATCACTATTATTCGACATGGCTGAGCTTACCTCGGCATTTTCATTCTACTTTTGAGTGGCTGAGACATGCATTTGACCGATTCAAGATGCCTCTCTGTTCAGGACAATGTACAGGGTCTATGGGCAAAATCTATCCTTGGAAATATTTAGATACGTATAAAACTCCTCATTAGTCCCATCAATTTAAATCCTGAAAAGCTGATGAGATTTGTATCCAAAGCCCCAAACTTGAGTTTTAGCAAGTCAATCATGATTTAGGTACATGGCGTTATGAGTTTAAATAAACTGAAGATCAGGAATGTCATTTATGTTTCACGTGAAACGAATCAACAACATCCAAAGCCCCCATGAATAAGATGATTATTCATGTATTTCAATCACTTTCCATTTAACAAAACACAAATTTTGTTACGTTTTAGCATTAAAAACTTCCCGGATACCCAATTTTTGGGAGGTTATTTTTTACTCAACCACGGCATAATAGGCACCTATAAAAATAATACTGGACCAGGACATGTCTGCTCAGAATGAGAATATATATTCAACGGCGAATGTATCTTTTCAAAATTCGACGACCGATAAATCACTGAAATTATCTGAATGTGATCTGCAAAACCGTCAGCTGATTGAACAGGCGCTGACAGATCCTCATGCCCGTATTCCTGCCCCGTTTCAGCAGTATTTTCATGATTATGTCTATACGCATAGTCATCATAACTTGCGTCAGATTAACTATCTGGCGCAAATAGCCTTTTTACTGTATTTCTTTGCCGATATTCTGATTATTCCAGACATGTTTTTTATTTCTGGTCTGATGCGCGTCGTTTTGGTTCTGGGCACGATGTTTTGCTGTTATTACTTGTTTAAAAAACATAAAAATATTCAGATTCTGGACAGAATCTTGCCGATAGGCACCACTGTGGCTGCAGCGGCCTGGATTGGCTTACTCGCGCTTTCAACCAGTCCGCATGTTGCCACTTATATTTACGCCTCTGCGATCTTTATTCTCATCGCCAATCTCTGTATACAGACCCAGTTTAAAGTCGCGGTCTATTGCTCCATCTTGATCGCCCTGTTTATCATGCTTGGGGTATCCCAGTTCATGAGTGCTTCTCAAGCCTTTATTTTTAGCGTGGTCTTTAGTCCACTGTGGTTTTTTAGTATTTATATTAACTGGAATAATATTCTAAATGTGCGGCGTTCTTTTTTGCGCTCCCTGCTTGATGAATGGAACTATCAAACCTTAAAGAATCTGGCCCATACCGATGATTTGACCCAGCTCTACAACCGTCGCCATTTTGTCGATATGGCTGAACGCTCTATTCATCAATGGCCTAAACATGCCAGTAGCTGCCTGTTGATGTTTGATGTGGATCATTTTAAAAATATTAATGATAGCTATGGGCATGATGTCGGTGATCGGGTGCTACAACTAATTGCTGAGGTGACCCGTAAAGAAATGCGGCATAGCGATGTACTGGCACGTTTTGGTGGGGAAGAGTTTATTGCCCTCTTGGAAGATACTCAGCTGCAAGACAGCCTGGTGATTGCAGAACGAATTCGTTGTGCAATTCAAAAGCAGTATATTTATGTTGAATCCAATCATGCCATCCGGTTCACCATTTCGATCGGTGTTGCAGAACTAGAATCCCATACCCAGACTCTGGAAGATCTGATCAAACAAGCCGATATCGCCTTATATCAAGCCAAGAAGTCTGGCCGAAACCGGATTGAAGTCTATCATCCGGATATGCTGAATAAGCCCAAGCCAGCAACAGAAAATCCCTGGAATGTATTTAAGCCAGACACTCAACCAGCCCAGTCAACGGCGAATTAAAGCTGAATCATTAGTCTGTTCTATAAGCTAGGATCATTCTTAGAATGCGTTAATCGGGGATTTCATTTTATAAAATAAATTTGATTCTTCCACTTTTAAAATATCCAACAAAAGAATAGAATATTTTTTATACAACTATATATAAATTTCATCTTATTCATTTTTATATATTTTAATTTGGGAAGGCTGCATGCCGCATGATAACGAAAAAGAATCACGTACCCTGATTCAGGAGGCTCTTCAAGATCCGCTTGTCCGTATTCCTGCGCCTTTAAAACCGGCCTACTATGCCCATCAAAAAAAGCTCACTTTAAAATACTTGTTACAGGTTAATTTATTCGCACAGCTGGCATATGCCTCTTATACCCTCGCCGATATTCTGGTGCTGAATGATATTCTCAAGTTGCTCATTTTGACCAAAATCAGCTATACCATCCTGATCGTACTGATCACGATCTGGATGTATCACTCTTATCGCAATTTACCTGTGTTTGATTTACTCTTGCCTACCTCAATTATTGGCGCAAGTGCCATCTGGTTTTTTAATCTAAACTAGGGTGTGTCCTCATTTGGCTTTGCACCAAATAAATATACAGGCTATACGAATCATAGATTTATAATTGCGTGCCAGTTTATCAAATCGAGTTGCAATAGCACGGAAATGTTTTAATCTCGAAAATGCATTTTCAACTAAGTGTCTTAATTTATATAGATATTTATCAAATTCCTTATTCGATCTCTTACTGTTTGATCTCAATGGAATAATGGGAATCATATTCTTGTTCTTGGCATATATTCTAATGTACTCAGCATCATACCCCTTATCAGCAATGAGATAAGTTGCCTCGTCTACCGTATCAATCAGTTGTTTTGCAACTTGACTGTCGTGGACGTCACCCCCAGTGATTTTAAAATCAATCGGTAATCCATTCGCGTCGGTTGCAAGATGTATTTTTGTTGTTCGTCCACCACGTGATTGTCCAATTGCTCTTTCGAAACCATGCCGAGCTCCACTTGCATGTTGATGCACGCGTATGTAACTTCCGTCAATGAATACCCATTCTTGATCCAAGACGCCTCGTAATCTAAAAAAAATTTATCCCACAATCCCTTGCTTGCCCAACGATTAAAGCGATTGTAAGCAGTTTGCCAAGGACAAAATTCTTGGGGAATATCACGCCATGTGGCGCCTGTACGCAGTTTCCATAAGATCGCTTCCATGATATTTCTACTATTCTTTGAACAGTAACAACCGTGTAATCGCATAGTATCTTGAATTTGCTGCCAGATATCATCGGTGAGAAGAGTACGTGCCATTGAAAAAATATAGAAATCAAAAGAGCTTAAAGGAGGATTTTAAGTATTTAAAACCAATTTTTCAAATGAGGACACGCCCTAGTCTGAAAGTGCTTATACCCTCATTTATCAATATGCCTCCTTGGTCTTTATTGTGTTGGCCAATTTATGTGTGCAGATCCGGTTCTGGCCGTCTTTGATTACTTCGAGTCTGATTACCCTGATAATTTACATCGGCGTATATTTCAATACTCGGTCTGACCTGTACCAGATGTTTTTATTTTCCCTGATTTATCTGCCGGTATTGACCTTCAGTCTTTATATTAGTTGGAGCTCAACCTTAAAATCACGCATGGTATTCTTGCAGCATACCCTGAATGAATATAACCGGCAGGCCTTTGAAAATATGGCCCATACCGATTCCCTCACCGGCCTGAATAACCGTCGCTGTTTTGAATATCTCGCGCAACAACTGGTACAACAGAATTTTGATCAACCGGTACCTATGAATTTACTGGTATTTGATGTGGATCATTTTAAGCAGATTAATGATCGTTATGGTCATGATATCGGAGATCAGGTCTTACAGACGATTGCCCTGAGCACACGCAGTGAAATGCGACAGCATGATATTTTGGCACACTATGGCGGTGAAGAATTTATTGCATTTTTACCCGAAACCTCTCTGGATGAAGCGCTAAAAGTTGCCGAGCGTTTAAGGCATAACATTGAAAATATTGTGATCGATCTAGACAGCCAGCATCGTTTCAGTTTTAGCATTTCGATTGGTGCTGCCATTCTGGAAAGCTGTGAAACAGATTTAATGACCCTGATTAAACAGGCCGATATTGCCTTATATCAGGCTAAAGCCAATGGACGGAATCGGGTTGAAGCTTATGATCCAGATCTGGAGCAAAGTTTAGCTGGGGAGCTGCAAAACTGGCAGGTTAAACCGGCTTAAATTACCCGTTAAAAATTATCTTCATCAAAACGATCTTGGTCGATTTTATAGATATGAAAACTACGTTCTATTTGTACACCTAAACCAAATTCAATCATTAAAGACGTCAGCTTATCGCCATCAATTAAAACAATACCGGATTTTCTTGCCGACTCAATGGCCTCTTTACTGAAACTTGACGTAGTAATGAATACACCCTTCTTAGCAACTTGATCGGCCAAAGCACCTTTAAACTGTTGAATGTCGGGACGACCAACAGTATCTTTCCAACGTTTCGCTTGGATGTAAATTTTATCTAGCCCTAATCGATCTTCACTAATTACACCATCAATTCCACCATCGTTGGTTTTACCAATCGCTTGAGCTGCATCTTGATGTGAACCGCCGTAGCCCATTGCCACCAGAAGATCGACAACCAGTCTTTCAAAAAATGAAGGAGATTTATCTTTTACCATCTGAAGCAAATCACTTTTCAAATCAGATTTTAATAATTCCGTTGTGTTCTGGATTGTTTCTTCTGGAGTCTGAGTTTCTTGGTAACTATTTAGGCTTTCAATAACTTGTAGATTCCCGATCCCAAACTCCTCTTTATTTTTCTTTCCTAATTTAAAATCTGAAAATCCGTTGAACTGTGCTAAATATTCATTTGTTATAGCATCTAAACTTTTTAAATCAACCTGTCTACCCAAGCTACTAATCTCACAATATGCTCTCTTCGGTTGTTGAACTAAGCCCGCCTTAACTAAGTAGGTCTTTGCCCATGCCACTCTATCTTTAAATATATTTTTCCCGCTCGGAAGAATTTTATTTAAATCCTCTTCGTGTAAATTGGAACGTTCAGCTAGGATATTCGCAGCATCCGAAATTTTTATTGGCTCATTTAATTCTGATAATAATTTCATTAAAGGCAGCATTAATTGATCATAAGTAGGTAAAGGCATTTTTTAGCTTTTAAAGGTTTATTTTTATTCAGTATAAATCAAAAAAAGAGCGCCGAAGCGCTCTTTTTTATTAGGTTATATCTGATAAACCAGATACTGCCACGCGCATAGCGCTTGGCGTAATTTAGGCGGACAGCAGTGCTGTCCGAAACCCCTAAATTACTCCCATTCAATTGTTGCTGGTGGTTTAGACGATACGTCATACACAACACGAGAAACTTCAGCAATTTCATTCATGATACGGGTCGAGATCTTATCGACTAAATCATAAGGAAGATGCGCGAAACGAGCCGTCATAAAGTCCACGGTTTCTACCGCACGCAGTGCAATCACCCATGCATAACGACGGCCATCACCGACTACACCCACCGATTTTACTGGCTGGAATACTGCAAATGCTTGAGCAGTCTTGTCATACCAGCCGCTGGCACGCAGTTCTTGCATGAAGATGTCATCTGCAAGACGTAAAATGTCTGCATATTCTTTTTTCACTTCACCCAAGATACGCACACCTAGACCTGGGCCTGGGAATGGATGACGATAGATCATGCTGTGTGGCAAACCTAAAGTCGTACCCAATTTACGCACTTCATCTTTAAACAAGTCACGTAATGGTTCAACTAGTTCAAACGCTAGATCTGCTGGTAAACCACCCACATTGTGGTGCGATTTAATCACATGCGCCTTGCCCTGCTTGCTTGCAGCAGATTCAATCACGTCTGGATAAATCGTACCTTGTGCAAGGAATTTTACGCCATCTAATTTACGTGCTTCTTCAGCGAAGACAGCAATAAATTCACGGCCAATAATTTTACGTTTTGCTTCAGGATCAACTTCACCTGCAAGCGCAGTCAAGAAACGCTCTTCAGCATCAGCACGAATCACGCGGATACCCATGTTGTCAGCAAACATTTGCATCACTTGATCGCCTTCGTTCAAACGAAGCAGACCATTGTCTACAAATACACAGGTCAGCTGATCACCGATCGCTTTATGCAACAGCGCTGCCACTACAGATGAATCCACACCACCAGAAAGTCCTAGTAATACTTTTTCATCACCAATCTGTTGGCGAAGCTGTTCTACACGTAGATCAATAATGTGTTCTGGCGTCCACAGACCGCGACAGCCACAAATTTGATGCACGAAGTTCGACAGTAATTCTGCACCTTTAGAAGTATGTGTCACTTCAGGATGGAACTGAATACCATAGAAACGGCGAGTTTCGTCAGAAACCATCGCAATTGGACAGCTTGGCGTCTGTGCAGTGATTTGGAAGCCTTCTGGAATACGGGCAACTTTATCGCCATGGCTCATCCAGACATGCAGCTGGTTTTCACGGTCCTGTAAATTACCGATCAGCTTGTCACGTACAACAATATCTACTTCTGCATAGCCAAACTCATGTACATGACCCGGCTCAACTTTACCGCCAAGCTGTTCGCACATGGTTTGCAGGCCATAACAAATACCCAATACTGGCACACCAAGTTCGAATACCACTTGCGGCGCACGCGGGCTGCCTTCAAGGTGAACGCTCTCAGGTCCACCAGACAAGATGATACCGTTTGGATTAAATGCACGAATGTCTTCTTCAGACATATCATAGGCATACATTTCAGAATATACACCAGCTTCACGAACACGACGTGCGATGAGCTGACTATATTGAGAACCGAAATCCAGAATCAGGATACGATCTTCAGTAATTTGAGTATTGGTAGTCATGACGAACAACTATGAAAGGCAAACGAAAGATAAGCGCCGTATTCTAACATTTTTCAGCGCATTAAGCACACAATTCGCATTAGGTATGCATTTAGTTGATTGCATTATATTTCTAGCACAACAAAGCATCCCTTCGGATGCCTTGTTTGATCTTTCATTTTTATATTTTTAAGCTCAAGATTTAATCCAATTAAGTCTATTTTTATAAAAATCTGAAGATAATATGTAAGAGAAATTTTGGCTCGATTGAAGATGAATGAAGCGTTAATTATTTTACTTTCTGGTACTGACTTTCATGCCCCGGGCTGTTAGGATTTGACCACACTTTTGCTTGTACTGGGCTCATGGAACTGATTGATTTTATCTTGCATGTTGATGATCACTTGCTTGAATTTATCACCAATTACGGGATCTGGATTTATGCCATTCTTTTCCTGATTATCTTTGTAGAAACAGGTCTGGTGGTGATGCCGTTCCTGCCCGGCGACAGCTTGCTATTTGCAGCAGGGGCACTGGCAGCCTCTACAGGTGCGATGGATCCATGGGTGCTGATTCCACTCTTGTTTGTTGCAGCAGTTCTGGGTGATACCCTGAATTATCATATTGGTAAATATATTGGTCCTCGGGTTTTCGAGATCGAATCGCGCTTCATCAATAAAAAACATTTATTGGCGACCCAGCAATTCTTTGCCAGACATGGTGGTAAGACTATTATTTTCGCGCGTTTTGTTCCTTTTGCCCGTACCTTTGCACCCTTCGTTGCCGGTGCTGGCAGCATGAATTACAAATATTTCCTGACCTATAATGTGGTGGGTGCATTTGCCTGGATTAGCTCATTTGTCATTTTGGGCTATATGTTTGGCAATATGCCGATCGTTAAAGACAACTTCACCTATCTAATTTTTGGCATCATTATTTTAAGTGTATTGCCAGGTGTGATTGGCTTTATCCAGCAAAAACTTAAAAAAAGTAAAACAGCTTAAGAACTGTTTACATTAAGATTTTTTTACAGCCTGTGCGTTTAATCCCAGAGCTTGATCAGGAGTGGGATCAGACAAAGCAGGACAAATAGAGCCGCGCCTTTATAAATGAGGCCGGCTTTTATTTTTTCAGATGGACTGGTCAAAATGGCCTGACCAAAGACCATCCAGAAAACCCCGACCGGAATGGTACTCAAACTAAAGGCAGCAAAAACCAGAACGAAGTTGGTCGGACTTTGCCAGGTTTCCATCGGTAAAATTCCAGAGGCCAACAAGGCTGCTTTGGGATTTTTTAGGGTAGTTGTAAACATTTGCCAGGGGCGAATCTGCGGATGGGTCTTGCTGTAACGTTCTAACTGCTGAGCCTTATATAAATGTAAGGTCATCCAGCCCACACAGATGGTACTCAGTACATAGACCAAGCCTTTAAAATTTGGCCAGATCGGTGACGCCAGATGAATCAACAAGGCCCAGACATTAATGGCATAAAAATAGCCGAGTAAAATGGCAGGAAGATAGAGACTGGTTTTGGCCTGCCCCTGCTGATGAGCAGAGCTGGCCACCAAGGCATTGGCAGGCCCTGGAACCATCAGTACAGCAATGAGTCCTAAAACAAATAACCAATTTTCAATCATCGCAATGAACTATTCCGGACCAAGATTCTAGCTTAATCAATATGGGAGTGGGATAACAAGCTTATAAATTTCAGATTTTTATACAGTCTGGTCAATTTCCAGTGAGTTTTATCTTAATTTAAGTCACACTTTTCTTGTTTAAAACAATAAAAAATGCCGACCTGAAGTCAGCATTTATTTGTTTTATATTGAATGATTTATTTAGGCGTCGCCTGCCGAACGATGATTGGACAGTTCTTATAACGTGCGGCCTGTACAATCGCTTCCTGCTCGCCTAAAAGCCGTGCCAGTTCGGTTCTTTTAGTATCAGATGATTGTCCCATATTGACTGAGATACTCGGACCAATACCCCATCCACCGCGACTACCCCAACCACCGCCAAGACCAACGCCCACACCGACGCCAGTACGTTTCGGTGGTTCAACGCCATTGTCGATATACTGCTGAATACGATTATATTCACCCTGTAATTGCGAACAACCCAAAGTCTGATAGAGGGTGGGTGACACATAAGTCGGTTTTACCGTCGTTGCACAGGCACTGAGTAATGCCAGTGCAGCAATACTCAGGCTGATTTTCACAAGTTTCATAGTTAACTCGATCTTAATTCTGCTCTATCTCATTGAACAACGATTGATAGGCCTGAGTCAATTTATGATCAGTAGCCAAATGAATCAAAGGCTGATTTTTCTGATGAGATTCTTTCATCAAGATCGACGGTGGCAACATACTGTCAAGTACCGGCAGCCCTTCATCTTTGAGCTGTTGTACCACTTCACGCGGTAATTTGGCCTGTGCCTGAAACTGGTTGACGACAATGCCTTCAATTTCCAGCCCTTCATTATGGTCATCTTGGGTTTCAATGACATTTTCAATCAGGGTCTGCAGGGCGCGTTTAGAAAACACGTCACAGTCGAAGGGAATCAGCACGCGGTTTGCCGCAATGAGTGCAGAAAGGGTAAAGAAATTAAACGCAGGTGGTGTATCAATAAACACCCGGTCATAATGTCCCGATAGCTGTTGCAAGGCATCTCTTAACTTGTAGATCTTGTGCTTGGACTCCAGTGCATGGGCCAATGCACCCAGCGTTGGACTGGCCGGAATAACATCCAGATGTTTAAAAGAAGATTGATGCACATAGCTTTCCAGGCCTTTACTACGACTTTTTAAAATCGAGCCAATCGCATTGCCGAGCAAACCCTTGCTTTGCTGATTACCGAGTACATCTTCAAAATAATTTTCGATATTTGGTTCGAGTGCCGGCTTGTCACTAGAATACGTCGCATCATCGCCCAGCACATACTGGCTGGAATTGGCCTGCGGATCCAGGTCAATCAATAAGGTTTTTAAACCCTGATGTGCACTGATCGCTGCCAGATTGACAGTAATACTCGACTTGCCTACCCCACCCTTTTGATTAAATACCACACGTGTACGCATGTCCCCCTCCTCACATTTTTAATTACTTTTACAACATTTGTATTTTTTAATTATCTGCATGGGCTGGCTGTGCTGATCATCACAGCCAGCCTGCTTTTAGCCAAAATTCGGCTTGATCATCACCAAGGCTAGAATTGATACTAACGAAACTACAGCAATAACTAAGCCAGCACGACGCTGCGACAGCAAGATCGAATCATCTTTTTTATAGGCTTTGCCTAGAGAGGACACCAGTACCAAAAATAAAATGACTTTGGCATAGAACCAAGGCTGCACATCAAAGTCTTTGAGGACGAGCGACACAATACCGGTCAGTGCAATCACCGTGATGGCTAAATGCTGTAAGGCCACGAGTGCTGTACGTGCCACCGGATTAGGTAAATTCCCTTGTGTACCGACAAACAAGGTCAAGGCACGGGCAAGAATGGCGACAATCGCCAGTCCTGCTACCGACATATGGATAATCTTGACTAAAAGTTGGGTTTCCATCATGTCCTCTTAGTTTTTAGGTGCGTGTGCACAAGCAGGACTGGTCGTATCCTGACCTGCCCATTCTTCAGGCAAAAATGCATGAATGGCCAGCGCATGAATCTTGTCTTTTGACAGCAGATCACCCGCAGCAGCATAAACTTTCTGATGACGCTGGACTGGACGTAAATCGGCAAAAGCCTGACTCACAATCACGGTTTTAAAATGCGATTCTTTTCCCGGAAAATAACCGCCATGACCCGAAGATTCATTCACTACTTCTAAATGGGTTGGGGATAATTGCGCCAAACGATCTTTCAGTTGTTGTTCTAAGCTCATGGCCTGACTCCAATCTTCAAAAATATAATCCCAGTATACCTTGTTCTGCTGAGTATTTCGGTAATCTGTTCAGGCGCAATCCGTTGATTGTGGCCAAGTTTCATTGATTTCTATATAAATATTGGTTATTTATTGTCTGGTCTACAGCATTTTGCTTTTATTTTATTCAATTGATACAAGATTTTTAACAAAGGTGTTGACCACATTTTTGCATGCTGTATTATACACGGCATGCGGGAATAGCTCAGTTGGTAGAGCATAACCTTGCCAAGGTTGGGGTCGGGAGTTCGAGTCTCCTTTCCCGCTCAAAATTTTTTCATTTAGTTTTTTCATTTAAAAAACTTTATAGACTCCGCGGGAATAGCTCAGTTGGTAGAGCATAACCTTGCCAAGGTTGGGGTCGGGAGTTCGAGTCTCCTTTCCCGCTCCAGATTCAAAAAGCCCTCATCGAAAGATGGGGGCTTTTTTATTGTTGATTATTAATAATATTTTTTCTAAAACCTCTCTGTTCTAGCTTTGGAAGAAGTTCTAAAATTTTTAGACAACGTGTTTTTTGAAGCTGGTGCGTGACCAAAAGTGTCCTAAACGTGCCTTCCCTTTATCATATACAAATCAACACATTCACTATTTTGGTATTTTTTTAATCAATTTCATTATAAATAATCAGAACACCTCCCCCATACACTTGATTTTTATTTTTTCCATCAATTTTAGTATTTTTTATTTTATTAATTTTTATGGTGACCAAATTTGGTCACCAAAAATACATAATTAAAACATTTACTTATGATAAAAAACTCAATTTTATTCTCTTTCAATCAATCATTTTGCTCTTCATTTTTCTTAAATTTTAATAAATCACCCACTTCAACATTAAGCAATACACACAATTTCTCTAACGTTTCAAAATCTATTCGAGTCGATTGACCATTATATAACTTATGTAATGTTGTCTTACTCATTCCAGTCGCCCGCACTACATCCGCTACTTTCATTCTTCGTTCTGCCAAAAGTACTGGCAAGTTACAAACTATCATTAATTACCACCATTGTGTAATAAAGTACTTGCATGGTGTCTTAAATGCATCTATTATTGCATTGTGACCTTAAATAACACCATTGTGATACTTTATAAAAGGATACAGACATGAATCTTACTTATATTACTACAAAAGAACTGGCGGAACGAATCCATTACAACGAGCGTACCATCCGTAATCAGTTGAAGGACAGTGTTCTAATCGAAGGCATTCATTACATCCGCCCTTTTGGTGGACGCAAAATTTTATATGTATGGGAGCGTATTGAAGAAGATATGACCAAAACCACTTTAGGCTCGCTACACAGCCTACAACTTCAGTAAGGAGAACATTATTATGGCTGCCATCCGTACCAGATACGGTAAGTTATGTGTCGATTTTCGATACTTAAACATCCGTTGTCGTGAAACAACAGCTCTGGAAGACAATGCTCAAAATCGCAAAAAGCTTGAAAAAGCGATTGAGCGAATGGAAGCAGAAATCTTATTGGGTATTTTTGACTATGCTAAATACTTTCCAAAAAGTTCTCGTTTGAAAGAAATCAAAAATGCAGAAAACAGAGTAAATGAGATCAGCTCTAAAACACCTCTATTTTCAAAATTCTGTGAAATCTGGTTCACTGATAAAGAAATAGAATGGCGTACGAGCTACAAGGGAAAAATTCAAATTGTGATCAAAAAGTACTTAATCCCTTTTTTTGGCACAATTCCGGTAATTAATATTAAAAAGTCAGACATTCTTGGATTCCGCTCATCCCTCGCCAAAGTGACTCACGGGAAAAACCAAGAATGTCTTTCACCATCAAGAATCAACCAGATTATGATAGCACTTCGCATGATACTCGATAGTGCTGCTGAACGATATGACTTTGATAGCCCTTATAAAAATATCAAGAACTTAAAGCAAGGAAAGATTGAAGTAACACCTTTTTCATTAAAGGAAGTACACGCAATCCTTGCCACAGTTCGTGATGATTTCAAGCCTTATTATACTGTTCGATTTTTCACAGGTATGCGCACCAGTGAGATCGATGGCTTGCAATGGAAAAATGTGGACTTACCACGTCGTGAAATCCATGTCAGAGAAGCGTTAGTAAATGGAGAGCTTGGTGGAACCAAAACTTATGGTTCTGACCGCACCATCCAAATGAGTGATCGGGTTTATCAGGCCTTTCTGCAACAGAAAAGCTTAAATAATGGTAAATCCAGTTTTGTTTTCTGCAATCGTGATGGTGGGCCTCTCGATTATCGCTTGGTAAACAAGCGTGTCTGGCATCCCCTGCTACGCTTTTTAGGGCTAAAGCCCCGTCGTGCTTATCAAACACGTCATACCGCAGCAACACTCTGGTTGTCGGCAGGCGAGAACCCGGAATGGATCGCACGCCAGCTGGGACATTCAACCACTGAAATGCTGTTTCGGGTCTATAGCCGCTACATTCCGAATGTTACACGTCGCGATGGTAGTGCTTTTGAAGCCATGCTGGAGAGACTAAATACAGAGGAGCTTGCCCATGAACAGTAAAGCTTTCTTTGGTGGCGTAGTCGTTAGCCCAGAAGCAGATATGGTCGCGCGTGAACTCATTCAAGAGTTACACATTCCCAAACTGCACAATCTGGCCTTTTTGCTGGAAATCAATAAATGCTTCGATGATCACCAAGCATTAAGACTCTGGCTACAGCGAATGCTGGATGAAGGGCAAGCTCATTACGATGACTTGGCTCAACAGGCCCGTTTCCGGTTAATGAGCCTAGCTCACTAATAAAACAAACATAAAAGGTCATCAAATCGATGACCTTAGCCCCTCTATACCTATAAAAAGGTGAACACATGCATAAAGATATTTCAATTTGGATGCCACTCTATATTGGCGACCTACAGGCAAAATTTGCACGAATGACGGCAGAACAAATTGGTGCGGCACTGCTGTTAATGATGGATTTCTGGAAAAATGGTGCCATTCCTCATGACCTAGCTACTGTATGTAGCATCACGAAATTATCGCAACATACCAAGGCTAAAACTTTGTTGAATACACTGTTGGCCTTGGAATTGTTTGAAATCGAATCTGAGGAGATTCATTCAAATTTTTTAACCAGTTTAAAAAGCCAGGCATTGCAAAATCAGCAAATGAAATCTGATAAAGCTAAAAATGCAGCCCAAGCACGTTGGGGGAAATCCGCAAGTAATGCTCAAGCATCAGCCAAGCAACGCAAAGTAAATGCTCAAGCAACTCCTGAGAAGAGCCCGAGTATTACTCAAGTCATGCTTGAACCATGCCCTTCATCTTCATCTTCATCTTCATCTTCATCTTCATCTTCATCTTCATCTTCATCTTCAAATTTTGAAGAAAAAAATGAGGATTTTTTAGAAAATTCCAAATGGATTTAGGAGAGTGATCATGAATACCATGCTTAAAACGCTCCAGTTTCGCGCAGAAACAATAGAAACACTCTGCCCTACCCATCATATACCCCTGATGGAAATCGCCGGTCACAGGCTCTGTAAATTGTGTGCCAAAGAAACTGTCCATCACTCACATGCAGCCTATGCAGATGAGTTGCAACAGCGATTGCTACAACAGAAAATCAAAAACTCAGGGCTCAATAAACGCTACCTGGATCGTGGCTTCAAGAATTATGTAGTTGCATGCCCTGCACAAGACAATGCCATCAAACTATGTCAGGCTTTTGCACAGCAGATTATTTCTGACCATTATCCAAACCTACTGCTCATTGGTACACCGGGTACAGGAAAGACTCATCTGAGTGCGTCAATCATTCGCAACATTCTGCATAACAGTACAAAATCTGCACGCTACTATACCAGTACAGAAATTGCTCAAAAAATGATGGACACCTGGTCAGATGCTTCACGTTCTGAGAAGGAAGTTATCGAGCATTTCTCCAGTTTTGATTTATTGGTGATTGATGAATATGGCCTACATGACCGACATGAAAAACGCCTGGAGATGGTGCATAAGGTTCTGTATAGCCGTTATGACAATATGAAGTCCACGCTGCTAATTTCCAATTTCACAGTCCAGAATATGCAGCGGGATTTAGGTGTTCGATTATGGTCGCGATTGCATGAAAACAATTTGATTGTAGTGCCGTGTTATTGGGATGACAGACGAATAATCGGATAAGCTTAACTCTCACTTAAGCCAATTATCTTCCGAGATAATTGGCTTTTTATAATCAGATTTTTCAAAATTGCATTAATATTATATTTTAGATAAATAGTAGTTTTATTTGATAAAATTGGGTAAAAAGGTTCTTTATAGACCATAAATGTTCCTTATACGAATACCGCCTCTTATGGATTATCCATCAAGTTGATACCTACCCTACCTAAATTTACACTATTAAAATTCAGAGTTCTCAAGAAATCATTATGTTAGAGCCAAAGTTTAAGCTAATACCACTTAAGAATTATTGTCATCCTTATGAAGTTAAAAAAGTCTCTTATATGGAAACGGGCGATCCAAGATTTACTTATGCTGTTATTAACTTAATACCAACTAACAAGAATATTAAAAATATAGAATATTTCATTCGTGTTCTTATGATGAATGAGCTTCTTAAATCTGATGCTGAATTTAATATTGCATCAGGTTTATTCACCAGTTTCATACACCCTGATGTTTCTGTCGCCACTAAAAGTAAATTGAATCCAGTACAAGATTCAAATTTATACGAAGCATTGGCACAAACTGCAATGGATACTTTTGCTCAAGAATATAACTATGAATCCATTATTGAAAATCAGGACATGGCTCGCCTGTTCGGCTTTTTAATCTCTTCAATGATTGGAATTGAATTTAATCCCAATCCTGTTAAGTCTGAGGTAGCTGTTGCCTCTGAACTTTTAAAAAATCTTGATGATATTGTTTATATTTATAAAAACTACATAGCTCTCAATCTTGGCCCTGAACTTAGAGCTGAAATAAATTATCAATTCTGGTCAGCTCTTACAATGATGACACGCAGTAATGCTTTGGTATATGCAGATAGTTCGAAAGGTTATGATTTTTCAAGCCTGGCTAATAAGAAGGCTGATTTAACCCCTAAAAATCTTAAAAAAGCGATTGAGACCAGCTTACCTTACTTTAACAAAGCACATATTCAACGTGAAATTCGAGATTTACTTGCTCATGCTGATTTTGACTTGTCAAATAAGAGAATCACCTGCAAAGATATGATTATGTCTTCTATGCAACGTGGGAAGGTAAATATGCATGCATTTATGAAATATAAAAATACTATTGCAATCCTATATCGTGCGTATCTAGTTTCTATAAAACAAAATACTTCTGAAAATGAGATTAAAAAGTTAAATACTATTCTGGATGAATCTATCTTTCGAATTTCTACCTCACCTGAAAATACTCTTACTATAAAAATACTTAAAGACCTATTTATTATAGAGAAAAAGCCTTTAAATATTCATGGCAATAATGATGTAGATATTATACTCAGTGAGGAAATATCCAATATTATCAAAAATCTGGCTCTTGTTTCATGATTAAAGAATTTATCATTCTTTTATGATGAGAATCAGATATTAGAGATATTACTTGAACTGTTAACCTTAAGCATACAAGTAAATTTCATAAGCCCATTTATTTCAATCTAGCAGAAAAATTGATTACAGCTTCTAAGATTTTAGAAGCTGTTTTTATTAATTTTCTAGGGCATCAATATAATACTTAAATTAGAGACAATATTTATGAAGGCAACTTCAAGAAATTAATGAGATGATAGTATTTAATTTCCGACTCTTTAAAATCAATATTCCATAATTTTCTACATTCATCTCACAAAGACAGTCAAAAAAGAGACCTAAAGAATTTAATCTTAACTATTAAAATGAGGTTACTTTAGCTCCTCAATGTCAGGATTATTTTCTGAATATTCATATTGAGATAATAAATCCCAGCATTCATTTTTCTTCGCCCATTCAGAAATCATCCTCCCTTTGGCAGTTTCATGCAGGTATTTATTAACCTCCTCTGACCAAATCAGAATCTGTTTAACAAGCCCTTCAGAAAGCTTTTGATTTAACCAGATTTTTTGAAAGTTAATACGACTCCCGATCTTTTGAGACACAATTGCCACTGTATAGGCAGTTATATTAGCTTGGAAAGCTGGAAATTTTGACCTGATAACTTTCTGTGCAGTTTTGAATATGATAGTTTGTGCAATAATATTTTTATAATAGGTGACATCAAGTTGTAACTGCTTATCCTCATCGGAGGACTGGATCATATTCATAAATGCAGTAAAGTTCTTTTGCCCCCCTAAACTCACTAGATCGGGCTTTTGCTCCCATGCACAAACATATTTGGCTAATTCAGTTTTAGTAATTTTTCTGCTAGTAGGTATAAGCTCCTGGATACGTTTAATGCCAGCAGGAGTTTTGCCCTCACGCTCAAGCATTACTTTATAGCTTCCCCCAGCTCTTTCATAGAACCATCGACTTACACCATCAGGGCAATAAGTTGATAGTGCTAACTTTTCAAGATTAATATGATAAGGTTTATTCGCTGAAAGATCTGATTGCTTGACTGCATTTTGGCTATTCGCATAGCGTGAAATATCTGAAATCAGTTGCTCTTCTTCCAAGGGATCTGTTTTTCTTAAAACAATGATTTTCGCAGGTACATGCACAGCTTTCAGGTTAACTGCTGGATTTTTTTTCTTGGTAAAGAACATGGAAGCTGTTGTTTGTCCTCCATTTACGATTTGCATTCCCTTTAACCAAGAGATACCAATACCACCGTTTTCTAATCTGCCTAAATGTGCTTCATCTGCAATAATTACCACACCATTGTTATAAGCCATGAAACGTTCTGGCTGATCAATTAAAGTATCACGGATACCTTTATTTACTTTTCCTGTCTGACTTAAAAAAGATCTAACGTTTGCCTCTAGAATACGTGGACCATACTTTTCATATACATATCTTAAAGCCTCTCCAGGAATTACAGTCATTGCATAATCATACTCTCCATGCTCATTTGGAACCCAGACACATGGAAGTGGACTACCAGAAACCTGTTCAAAATTTACAATGAGTTCATCCCTAGGTTTACCTTCTTGCAGATGATTAAATAGCCTTGATATATCAATAACTTCAAGTTTTATTGTTTTACCTTGTATTTCTCTACTTTGAAATTGACGAGTTTTTGCCACCCTGTCTGTTAATACATAAATCCTTATCTGATCAAATTGAGAATAACCCTCTTCTATCGTACGAACTAATGGATAGGCTTCATGAGACTCATCCATTTTCGATGATAGTTTTTTTTCCACACAGTATTTTAAAAACTTTAAACAACGTTCAGCTGCCATCGTAACTTCTGAATTAGGAATAGTATCTAATTCGTTATTACCACTATATTCAGTAACATATAAATCTAGTTGGTCTGCTTCCTCAGAAATCGAATAACCACTTAACCTAAGGATACCAATAGGATGTATCTGTGCATGATAGCGACAAACCTCAGGCTCAAATGTCATACCAATTTCAGACATATGCTGAGTAACAATTTCAGTAAATACAACTTCTGCATATAAACCTTGTTGGCCTGATTCTTCAGTTCGTGTAGCTATTTCAGTTTGAACATCATTCTGAATATTTTTTAAAAAATCAATTAATTCCACTATTTCCAATTCCTAATTTCTGAAGGACTATGCTTAAGTTGATAGAGTCATTCATAAGAGGTGTTAAATCTATTTCATATTTGACCTGTCTTATGTTTACAGCAATATTGCCAGGCACTAATCTTGGAAAATTTTCATCAACTAGCCAAAAATATGAGTTTTCGGTTTTAAATCTACGAATGTAATTTTCTGCAGCAGTTTCAAGATACCCCACCCTTAAAAGTAAATTATTTAGCCGTGAAAGCTCAGATGGAAAATCAATTAATTGATCCCGTAATAAATTTATACGTTCAACTAGGGTTAAGCCTGTCGCATTGATAGAAAAACGATACCCATTTATAAACAATGGTGATATCTGACTATCATCTAATTGTTCTAATGATCCAATTTTTGCGATAAAACCATTACTTGATAAAGTACTTTTAATTTCAATAGCGCCTGTACCTAACTCAAAGTCTTTAAGGCCATCTAAAGGTCCTATCCATGCATCTAAAACATCACTTATTGGTATATTTGCTGAAATTAGACTCGATAATGTTTCTAACTCTCCAATTAAACCTAACTCAGCTTCTTGGGAAAGAGTTTCAAAACCTTTTCTCATGAATGAAAGCCAAGCATTTATTCTATTGATAAATAATGATATTAATTGATTTTCATTTAGGGTTTCGTTCTGAATAATGGTATTACATACATCAACAGCCATCTTTGTAAATAGCTCTAAATCTCCATCAACCTGACGTATTAAAGCTAATCCTTTTTTAGAATCTTCATCTTTAAGTTGCTGAACTCTAAAACCTTGGGCAATTGGTAAACTATTATTTGAAATTGAAATATTTGAATGATTAATTTCTAAAAAAATAGCTTGTTCATTTGTAGAGAGGCTACAACCAGTAACAAGTAACCAGTTATTTTTCTTATAAAGTGGGATAGTATTCCATCCCTCCTTATCCCCACTTGAGGATAATGCTCTCCAAGCTAATTGAATTTGTTGATCAAATGGCAGGGCCATAGTAACTCTCCCATTCAATATTATTTACTTTATATTCAACTTCTTCACTCAATTCACTATGAGGGAAACTGCATGCAAATCCAACAAATGGATCCATTCTTTGTACTTCACTCTCGCTATTGTTATTTTCTACGTCCTCTGGCAGATATATAATTAATAGTCCTTGATCAGGTCGCCCTTTGTCACTATTCACTCCATTACCACGAATATAGCGACAATGTATGCCGCTAGGATTACTAATACTTACTGGTTTTCCAGGATTTTCCTCTTTAAAGGTTTCAATCGTCCTAGTTAGAGCTGCATTCCATTCCTCATTACTTAAATCAAGAGCTTCATCCGTTGGGGACAATAATCTACGAATAGCGTATCGATCCTCATGTCGGCCATTGCTAGTACGTTGAGCTTTATGAAGTATTAAAGAATCTGATAATTTTACAGGGTGATCTTTAATACTCCCTCCTATCAAAGCGATATTCCATGAAGTTAGTTGCCCTACTTCTGCCATTTTTTCAACAAAGCTTTTCAGCATTTTGCTATTGGCTTTAAGTGATTCTGGATGTGTTATGTATTGCTCTAAAAATTCAAGAATATGTGTGTATGAGACACTTTCCCAGTAAAAATTATTTGAGCTTAGCTTATGCGCATTCATTTTCCCGCGAAAACGTAGCGGTATAGTATGGGGATGATCCAATGAATTAATCAAATGAGTTAAAGCTTCAAAATTATTTTTCAATACCTTTTCATCTTTCAAAAAACTTACCGTTTCACTAACAGTCCCACTGAAAGATAATTTTAGAGTTTTTGCAGTACGCATTTTAAGAGGCGAAGTGACCATTAACACTGGATGAGACTTTACCTTAAGGCCATAATCTCTCGGTGTCCCTCCACTTTCAACCATAAGATTAAATTCTTCTCTTAACTCCAATGAAGCATCAGAAATATGTTCAAACCATTCAATCAGCTCTGAAGTAGTATATAGTCTGCACAGATCGAGGTAGCAAGGACGATAACCAAACCAGCGCCCCATTTGCATTAATGTGTCATACATTTTTGAAGCACGTAAAAAATAACTGACGCAAAGTCCTTCTAACGTTAAACCTCGCGCTAATTTGTCACCACCGATTGCAATAACCTTCAACCCGCTAGCGCTGTCAGCATAATCTAAAGCATCTTTTGCTGTTCCATTTATCATGCGTACACTGATTTGACCAATTACTTCTGGCAATAATTCTTTTACTTTTTCCCAGTCAGGTAAGGAATCTGAACATAAATCTGGTACATCTGTAGTCATTTTCTTAGTCGTAGGGATAAAATCATGCTCCCATAACTTCTCTAAACGCTTTAATATTCCTTGACTATCAATACCACGTATCAGTCTTTGACTGATTTTCTTTATATATTCATCAACTTTTTCAAAAACTTCTTTCTGTACCAAGTTAAATCGTGTTACATGAATCAGCATTGAACTATGCTCATCTCCTTGTTTACGAATTTGCCTCACTACACAGGAAAGTAAAAAGGAATCTATGGCCTCAACTAATGATAATGGAATGCCAAATTCTGATTCATGATACGGCTTATGATCACTTTTATGTTTTGTAGGCATCCATCCTGATAAACCATCATTAGTATTATGGTCATCAATTTCATGGATGATTGGTAATTGATTTTTACGTGAACCATCACCTTGATTAATTCCGAATACTTTTGATGGACCTATATAATTTGAAGGTGAAGCTAAATTAAGAATAAATGCTTCTGGAAAAAGATCTTTTCCCTCTTTCTTGGTCTCCGCTTGCTCATGGATATAAATATTTGCAAATGGTGTTGCCGTATATCCAACATATGCTTTACGGCTAAATAAATTTAATATTTGTCTAATGTGACTATTGATAGCTTTAGGTTCATAATTCTCTTCGGGAATACCATCTTGATTGAAAATTTGTTCACCTGTATCAACCGAAGCATGATCAGCTTCATCATCAATAACAAGCAAAGGAAGATTTGTAACTATTTTTTTTTGTGTATTGGGGTCGATAGTATTGGCGACATGATCATGAATCCATTTATGTAGTCTTTTCAAAACTGTTTTATTCTTTTTAACAACAAATAACCAAGGACGTTCCTCTGGTCGTATGCCTGCGCCATCTGCTAAATTTTTATTAAAGTCACCTTTATCTGTTCTATTTGTAACATAATTAGGACGTAATCCAGAATCAAGTTCCCCTACACCAATAAGTTTTATTTTCTCCGGATCAGGATGAGTCTCATAACCTAAGAATCCTTCATCTAATCGCATCTGTGTTTGAGATCTTAGATTATTATGCATACCAGCTAATACGATTATAATTTTATAACCCGCATCTGCGGCTTTACATATTAGACCTGTAAAGTTACCTGTTTTCCCTGACTGAACATGGCCAACAACTAACCCTCTTCTATCCCAAGCATCTTTACGTGTAGGATCTTCTAACAAACCTAAAATTTCGTCTGTGGATTTATCTAAGGCATTTAAACTAACCCAGTCTAATTTTTTCTCTTGCCATTCTTTATAGCGTTCCCAATATCTCCAGTCTTTTTTTCTTTCTGTAGTAAGCCAAGCAATATGACCTACATTATTAATAAGAATACTATCTTGACCAATCCAAATACTATTACGACGAATTAACTCATCTATTACAAAATCATAATCCAGATTTTCTTTAAATCTTGCATATAATTGCATACTAAGAAGTGAATCGACTGTTTCAATAATTTTTTCTGGAGTTATAAATGATTTATCTTCTTCACTTATAAGAAGTTCTTGAACAGTTTTAATAACCGTTTTTTCGTTCTTGTGGTGCTCTGGGTGCATTTAAATTTCTTCCTTAAAAAATAGAATTTATCCTGATAATTTTTCAATTAAATCTGGATAATTATTAAATGGCTCAGTCTTATGCAAACTTTTCTTTGCTTGTTCTGGAGTCATACCTTTTATTCGAATCATATTTCTATATAAGGTGGTTAAAACCTCTACAACCTCTGTGGTTGGTTCACCAGAAAATCCCGTATAAGGTGCTTCTTTATTCTCTGCGGTATCTAGCCATATACGTTGAATGGGTACTGTTTCTTCAATGACTCTCAACATAGCTTTTAAATTAGGTAAAAAATCACCAGCATTTTCCATTACTGAGCTAATAGCTGGATGCTCAAGATCAATTTTATACCTCATTCCACTAGCTGAATGCTCAGCCTTCCAAGCTTGCTTGACTTCACCCTTATCAATCGTAGTTTTAGTAATTTGCCCACGGTAAATAAAAACTTTTCTAGCCCTATTTCTTGTATCTTCTGCATGACTGGCCAGCCATTTGCGTAAATATACTGGTGGCCTCGCAACAGCTTTTCGAATATCAATTTCCCACTCTTTGTCCATTGTATTGGGGATATCCAGTCTTATTCTCGCCAGTTTATGGATTTCATCCTTTATCCATGCTTTTCTTTGGGAATCAGATGACTTAAGACCTAACCAGCTACCTGCCACTATTAATCTTTCATTGCGATAAACATAGAAACCCTGTTGAGCTATCCACCCATTTGGTCCTTCCGCTACTTTCAATTCTTGTGCAGTTAGACGATCCTTATGGGGTAATACATGACATTCAATTTTAATCTGTGTATTTTTAAAAGGCTGAACTGGTGAATTCCAAGGTTTTGATGGGTGACCTGACAAAAAGGGATCCCAAGGCTTAATTGCCTTACCATTTATTCGAATAGTAAGTTTTTCTTTTATTTCCAGATAGCGGTGGAAGACCATAGATAAATGAGATTCGATCTGATCTATAAGATTCAACCAGTCATCAACAGTAAATTTTGAAGATACAATTCTATCTAGCTCCTCCCAAATTACCATTGTGCCGTGACCAGCATGATTTAGATCTTTAGTTAAATCATCAAGCTCTAGAAATGGGCCTTCTAATAAATGCCACCCCCCATCCTGTTGGCTGGCCAAGACATCTAAATCCCATCTGAGACTGTGGGTTCCATCCTTACCACAAGATATTACAGTCAATTTTCTACATTGAGAAAATGAAGCAGTCTTAAGCCCCAAACCAAAACGACCCAGATCCTTGGCATCCCTTTGTTCTAATGGACTTCTCCCCCCTAATCTCATTGCCTTATCAATTTCTTCAGTATTCATGCCATTACCATTGTCCCAAATAATGACTCGACTCTTTTGACCATCCCAGTTAAAAAATAAATCAATATTATTTGCCTCAGCACTAATACTGTTATCAATAATGTCAGCCAATGCCGTCGCTGTGTTATAGCCCAATCCTCTTAAAGCTTCGATCATTGCACTTGCTTGTGGGGGGGCATTACGAGATTTAATATGGCTATGCATTACTTTCTTCCTTCGTACTCTCTTCTTCTTTCAAGTCTTCTTTTATGAACGTAATAAAAGGTTCCAAACATTCAGAACGTGAAATATGTCTTAATTTTTTTAAAGCTTTTGCTTCAATTTGCCTGATACGCTCTCGGGTAACATTAAATTGGCTACCAATCTCTTCGAGAGTAAGATCATTATCATCTTTAAGACCAAATCTTAGTTCCAAAATTTTTGCTGGCCGCTCATCTAATTCAGCCAACTGTTTATAAATTGCTCTTCTTAAGTCAGCTGCCAAGATCGCCTCTTCAGGACCCGAAAATGGGCTAATTATTTCATTCTCCTCATATGAGACATCATCAAAAAATACTACTGAATTATTAGCACTTATTGCCTTTCTAACATTCAGCTCTGAGCATCCAGCTTTATGTGCCAGTGATGAAATAGTGACTGGTAAACCTTCGTCTTCCAGAGACTTCCTTGCAATTTCAATAGAACTAACTAATTCATACATATGTACAGGTAATCGAATCAAGCGATTAGTATTAGCTATCGCTCTGGTAATTGATTGTTTTATCCACCAAGTTGCATAAGTTGAAAATTTATAACCCAATTGATAATCATAACGATCAACTGCAGTTAATAGCCCTATATTACCTTCCTGAATAAGGTCCTCTAATGGCACACCTGATAATGCATATTTTTTTGCAAAATAATTTACTAACCTGAAATTTGCCTTAATTAGTTTTTCACGAGCTTTTTTATACTTGGTAATAGGATGAATAATTTCTTTAGCATCGATATCAATAAAATCTTTTTCTACAATTTTTAATAATTTGTCTAAATCTTTAATTTTAGGACGTGGAATATATTGATTACTTTCATAAAATTTATTATTTTTTCTTAGCTGAATTACAATATCCCCGAAATTTAAAGTCTCATTATTTTCTTTTGTTTCTAAACTATTTCCGTTATCAATTTCATTTATTTCATTATTTTTAATTTCATCACTAACACTTTTTTCCTCATCAACTTCACTTTCTTCAACAAACAGTTGATTTTCTCCTTTAGTAGAGTAATTCTCAAATATATCAACTACTATTGACCAATAATGAGTAGGTAAATTAGCAATATTTTTGGCAAGGACCAACAAAGCAATATTCATTTGCAAGCCAATTCTTTCCTCCTCATCTCGATCAATTAATTCAAATTTTTGGATTTGTGAAAAATAAATATTTAATGAGAAAAGATCGCCTTCCAGTTCATAATTCAAGTTAATTAAACTATCTTCAATAAGGCTTTCTGATGGATTAATACCATCATCTTCATAATTAGCTTCGAACGGCTTAAAGTCTTCTATCAAAACACCCAAATCACCAAATAAATTTAGAATGACAGGCAGTACTGTATCTATATATGTCTCACCAATATCAATCTTAATAGCTTGTAATACTTGGCTATATGAAACCATTCCTTTAATGGTACTTTGAATTAACAAATAATATAAATGAGAAAATTCGTCTTTTATATTTATTATTCTTTGTTGACTAACAGGTAGATCAATTTCAATATCTGACCAATCAATCGTATCTATATCAAGAATTTGATGATTAACTATTTTATTATAAATTGTTTCAGCTTCCACCAAGCAAGCTAAGTCATTCTCAGGAACCTCGATTTCTTCATCACTACACCAGTGATCAGACGTATCTAAAGCCCATCCCGCATCAAAAGATAAATCTTCATCTAATTCAAAATTAAAATCTACTAAGTGACTATCAACCTCCTGTATTAAATTTTGTTCCTTTTCTATTTCTTTACTATCTTCGAACTCAATAATTGTCGTCTTAAAACTAACTATTTCTTGCTCAATCTTAGATTCAGTAGATTGATTTATAATTTGATCAGAGATTGCTTCTCTAAGAAGATTCGGGTCACTAGTAGTATTTATTGTCTTATTTTGTACCTCTCGTATGATTTCCTTTATTTTTTCAACACCACTTGCTTCTGCATAATCAATAGCCGACATTCCTTTTGAGTCGATCAACTCTAAAGAAGCTCCAGCTTCGATCAAATACTGAAAAATATCTGGTTGTTTGAAAATTGCAGCTAACATTAAAGCTGAAAGGCCCGCTGAATCTACCGCATTTAATTGAGCCCCTCTTTCAATTTGTAATTTTACAGCGTCTAAAGCACCAGCTTTAATAGTAGCTTTTAGTAAAGGACTCAAAGGCTTAGTCTTATATGAGATTTTCATAATAATCCCGGAAGGTTCAATCTAGACCATCAATTTTTTAAATGCTAGTAATCTAGGTTCTTCTAAAATAGTATTAATATAGCATCAAATAGTTGAAAAATAATCCAAAAAACGGGAATTACAGACTAAATAGTATAAAAATTTACTAGGAAATTTTTAATTTACTACTATTGAAAAGCAAACTGTTATCATTTTAATTACAAGGCTTTATTTAATTTTACCTATCAAGTTTTTTAAGTCTTGTGCGATTGACAGGACCTGGTATTATGCATGTGTTTTTTAAGTTATCAGGCTACTATGAAAGATAATGATATTTTAGTAATTGATCTATTCTCTGGGCCAGGTGGACTCGGCGAAGGATTCGCCTCTTACATAGATAATAATAAGCATCCTTTTAAAATAGGCATGTCTGTTGAAAAAGATCCACATGCTCATATGACACTAACTACAAGAGCATTTTACAGACTTGCAAAACAAAAAGGCTGTCTAGATGGTTACTATCAATATTTAAATGGCAACCTTACCAGAGCTGAACTTTTTGAATCATATAAAGAAATTTATGAATCAGCTTTTCAGGAAACCTTGAAAGGTCCTTCTGAATTAGGTAAAGATAATGACCACATTCATGCTAAAGTAAAAGAGCTAACAGAAAATCATTACGGACCTAAAATTTTAATCGGAGGTCCCCCTTGCCAAGCCTATAGTTTAGCTGGACGTTCTAGAAATGCCGGCAATAAAAACTATGTTCCTGAAGAAGATCACCGCCACTTTCTTTACAAAGAATATCTACAGGTTCTATCAATTGCAAAACCTGATGTTTTTGTCATGGAAAATGTCAGAGGGATTCTTACTGCAAAAGTTGAGAATCAATTAATATTTCCTCAAATTCTTAAAGACCTGCAGAATCCGTCAGAAATCACAGGATCAGAAGCTTGCCCTTCATACAAAATATATTCTCTTGTTGAAAAAACAGAAGAGGGAGATAACTCTACTACTCCAGACAAACTGAATTACCTGATTAAATCCGAAGAATTCGGGATTCCTCAAGCTCGACACCGAGTTATTCTGCTTGGAGTGAGGGAGGATATTGAACATATACCTGATATCTTGGATAAAAATATTTACCCTAAAGTTTCAGTTAAAGAGGCTATTGGTGATTTACCAAAACTACGAAGCGGGTTATCAAAAAAAGATGATTCTTATTATTCCTGGCAGCAAGTTGTATCAAGTAATGCCGAAACATTAAGCGCATTAAATAATATTGGTGTTGATGTTAATAAAACTTATCTCCAACCATATAAAGATTTAAAAAGAAAAGAAACTGTTCATAAATATAAATCATCAAACCAGTTGCCAGATCATTTGAAGAAATGGATTCTTGATCCTGAACTGAATCTAGTTCTCAATCATGAGACAAGAGGACATATGGAGTCAGATCTGCTCAGATACAGTTTTTGTGCATTATATGGTGAACAGAGAGGGTTCTCACCTAAAGCTGAAAATTTCCCGACTAAGCTTGCTCCACAACACCAGAACTGGAATTCTGGGTCTTATAATGACCGTTTTCGCGTGCAGCTTGCTCATAAGGAAGCGACTACAATAACAAGCCATATTTCAAAAGATGGTCATTATTTCATTCATTATGATCCAAAGCAGTGTAGAAGTCTCACTGTAAGGGAAGCGGCAAGATTACAAACCTTCCCTGACAACTATATATTTGAAGGAAACCGTACTAATCAGTATACGCAGGTCGGAAATGCTGTACCTCCATTTCTTGCTCGACAGATCAGTAAAATTGTTTTCTCATTGTTAAAAAAACATTATAGCGATTTATAAAAATTAAATTCCGATGTTCACTCATGAATGACTTAACATCGGAATTGTTGCATGGTTAATAGTCCTAAAAGCGAATTTAAACAATTTCAATAAAAGAACTCTCCCCACGTAACCATTCAGAAATAAGATTAATTACTTTATCTGGATCTTTAGTTGCACCTCTAATACTACATTCCCAGACAACACCTACCCTCCAGTTATTTTCTAACAATAAATTTATTGATTTACTGTCATTAGCTTGGTTGCGTGTTATTTTTTCCTGCCAGAATTCAGTTCTGGTAGCGGGTAATTTAAAAAGATGGCAACCCTTATGACCATGCCAAAAACATCCATTTACAAAAATCACAGCCTTATATTTAGGCAGAACAATATCTGGTTTACCTGGTAGATTCTTTACATGAAGACGAAAGCGGAATCCTTTTTTATGTAGTAATTTACGGATTAGTATCTCAGGTTTCGTATTCCGCCCTTTGATACCCGCCATCATACGACTTCGGGTAGAAACATCGACAATATCTACCATACTTTTCACCCTACTATTTTGCTTCGCACTTTCTACCGATTGATTTAATAATTTAAGTCCGTTTCTTTATTAAAGTGAACCCTACCGGGTTTGTCGGAGACTTTTTATTTAAGTTAGGCCTTATAAATTACTGTGGTATATCTGTTTATCTTTACCACCCAACCAAACTAAGTATTCATTTTCGATCGCCTGCTTATATGCCCAGTCAGCAACGCGATGTGAACGCTGCAGATCTGTTAAGAAGCCAAGTTGAGAAATCTCGCGTGTAATAGATTGATCATGTAGATAGTTCCGCTCCTGCCATTCTTGCAGAAATAGTTCCGATGCCAAATAATTACTTTTCTGTGAGTTACATTTATCATCTGCCAGAACAAAATTATGTCCGGTATCGGCAGGATATAAAGACCATGGAATAAAATGATCCACAGCATATTTTGAATTTTTTAGGCTTTTTCCACAGTAAAAACACTGGCATTGCTGTAAGTCAATTAAGAAGTCCGCGACCTGCCCCAATTGATTACGACTTGGAGCAAACATGAATTCATCTAGGTCAGGCAAACCATCCAGTACCACCAGGTTCTGCTTGTTTAGCCGAACAAAATCAATCCAGCGCTTCTGGCACAACTCTTCAATGATTTCACTAAATTGTCTTAAGCAATACATCACCTTGGGCAACAAGTTGAGGGACTGCTTGGAATCTTCAAGACTATAGAGAAACTCTATGGTTTGACCATTCAGATTCTGCAAATATACCACCGGCATTTGCTTAACCGTTGTTGCAACTGTTCGCTTTAGCCTGTTCCAGTAAAGCACCTCCTTTCTCAGCGCGGCCAAGGTCTTGAATTCTTGCTGTGCATTCTGAATTTCACTGATGATTTTTGCTTGCTGTCCAGTGGCTTGTTTAAGGATAAAAGGTTCATAATGGTTGAACTGGAACGGCAGTGACTGTTTCCAGTACAGGTCAATAAACTTTTCAGCAATATCCTGATAGTCCAAATGCAACACAGTGCCGGTATCTTGACCCTGTTCAATCGCCAGACGCGTGATACTCATCAGCAAAGCAAACTTATATGTCGAAGTAAACGCCCCTGACTGCAAAATCTGCTGAATATGCTTCAAGAATTTTAGCTGTTCTTGAGGTGTTGGTATTTCAGCTGTACTAAACAACATGGCTAAGCCTGCATTTTTCTAATCAGGATATTTAACCACTCTTCTGTACGGTCTGGACGTTTATCTACTGTAATCCATTGCTGTAAAAGTAAAGCCTGATCGATTTGTTTGAGTAAGTCATGAGCTTGCTGCTCATTTAGATCAGTAAAGCTACGCCCCTCTTTCTCACGATCTGTATTTCCATATTTAAAAGACATGTAACACACACCATTTGGCTTTAATGCTTTAAATATGCGCCCTAGCACGTCAGTCAAGCGATCTCTTTCACAGTGCAAAAGAGAAGCACAGGCCCAAATCCCATCATACTTAGCTACTTTATTCAGCTCATAAAAACTTTGCTGACGTACCTCGATGCCTGTCAGCTCTCTCGCCTTTTCAACCAGCTCGGTAGAATAATCAATTGCCTCAACTTGATAGCCTTTTTTCTTAAATGCCAAAGTGTCCCGCCCCGAGCCACAGCCCAAATCCAGGATCAATGCCTGTTCCGGCAAATATCTTAGAAATGGTGCGTAAAGACTTTCCATCTCAACCTGATAGGTATTTTCAAAAAATGCTTGAGCATGTTGATTGTAATAATTTGATGTTTGATTCATTGTCTAAAAGCCAATATCTTATGTTAAAGAACATACTGATATTTCACTAGATAAGTCAAATGATCAGTCCTATGAATGAATCAAACTCTTATTTCACTGTATCCGGACAACTGAGATAGAAACCAAACTGGTTCTTGTAAATGGAAAAAATATGGGCTTCAGATTTCGCAAGAGTATTAAAATATTACCTGGATTAAAAATCAATCTGACGCATAAAGGCATCAGCAGTGCAAGCATTGGCAAACCTGGTGCTTCTTTAAATATTGGCAAAAAAGGCACCCGAACCAGCGTTGGTATTCCTGGCACAGGCCTATCCTATTCCAAGCGCCAACCCTATAAAAATAGAGCTGGCAACCCAGAGAATCCTGCTCAGGAACAACAACCGTTCTATACATCAGATACCGAGCAACCCAAATCGAATGTCTGGATTTGGGTAATTTTTGGATTATTTTGTTTTATTGTCGGGGCAATTATTTTTTGAATTTAGCCATTCTTTGTACCCCATAATATCCACTGCTAGGCAAAATTTAATTCATTCATTACTATGGACGGATGTTAAATACAATAAAGGCTGCCGCTGATGTCTGATAATGACAGTACTCTGGATTATGATGAAAATGATTTAATCGACTCTCCCTTATCTCAAGTTTTACAAGAGGATAATGAGCAAATTGAAATTCTAATTTATCGATTACCTGATAGTGACTGGACACTGGAAGTGGTGAGCCAAAGTGGTACTTCTACCGTATGGGATGAAACATTCCTGTCAGATCAGGAAGCTCTATCTGTCGCTTTAGATGGAATTAAAGCCGCAGGCGGTATTCAAGCATTTTCCGAACTCAGTGACCTCGAAGCAAAGAAAAATATTTTTCCTGAATCCCTTACTCGCCATTAAAAATGAAGCTGCTAGCGTGGATATGAATCAGTATTTTCTGGATTCTTAGAACCTGTCGCGATGATAGGTTCACTTCAACCCAAACCCATCTAGGGTTGAAGGGTCAAAGTTTTCATCAAACATAAACTCATCTGCTCGCTCTTTTTTTAATGTCGCAAGTGCATAAAAAAAACATTTCTCACATAACTGCAATTCATATCTTTCCCCGTCATGCTTAGAACCATAGCCCCAATGCGCAGATAAAGTTCCAAATTCCAATTTCGTTGATTGGTTGCATACATCACATACAACATCTGTAACGACTTCTACCTGTTTCAGTTGTTTAATTTCCATATACGGCTCCCGATATCAATCAAGTTAAATTTGTCTACATACTTATCAAAAATTGATTCCTGTTTGGTTTTAATTACCATTAAAAAAGATCAAATTTGAGCATTGTTATTGTAATAATCAACTGTACTCATCCCTACCGTATTCATTGTAATCTGCTATGTGAACATCACAATAGGAACATGATATTTTTTGCCAACTCACAAATATAGCTAACTAATAGTAAGTATAAAATCGAGGAGGAAAATTTGAAACTTTCAATAAGAAATAAGCTTTAAAAACAAGAAAAAAATGATGCCTCCTGCCATATTCAAAAACTCTAAATATACGTGAATATTACTGTATTATTTTTATTCAATAGCACACATGGATCTGACATCTGAACTACTTTTGAAGTTTCCAGCAACACAGATAAGTACTCTAAAAAAATTCAAAAAAAGCAGAATCACCATTCATCCACAGGCGTATGGTTTCAACTTATGCTACTTAAATATGTTTAAAAATCTCACTGCAGATTTAGATATTTCTAATCGTATAAAAGAACTCCATGTGTGGAAAACTTCAGAATTTGATGGCTACTCCATTTTCAATAATATTCACTTATATCTTAGCTATTTAAAGCAAGATATTAATGAAGTCACTTTAATTATTCATCATCAACAATCTTTTTCAGAGGATGAGTTAGCATTTCTGATGGAGTTATGCAGTCGTGAATTTATTCAATTCATCAAATCTACAAAATTTGATATTCGTTCGTTAAATCCACGAAAAACATTGCATTTAATTAACACACATCTTTCACGTCAAACACTATTGACCCTTAACAAAGAATCATCTTTAAAGCCACATCATCAAATGAGTCTGGAACTGCTAGCACAACTACTTTCATGTTCTCGAAATCAACTGAATCAGCGTATTAAAAATATCAAACAACAGCGTACACATATTTTTAATGAATTATCACTCAACAGCAGATGTGTAAAAGAACTCGTTGATCACTCTGATAGTTGTCTAAGTACAGAAAAAATTTGGAGATCATAGTGTCGAACGATCTAAATGAGAATATTGATTTGCCAGTTATTTCACTGCAAAAAACACTAGAAAAACTGTTTGGTGATGAGCAATTTGAACGTACGCAACATATCAACTTTGTGGTTAAACTATTGTCTTCTCAACAGACTGACAATTTTCTAGATGGTCTCAATCTCGATTACTTTAACGTCGATGTAGAATTTCAGTCAAATCTGCCCAAACCTTCACTAATCTCTTTTTCTAAAAAAGTTAAGATCAGCAATCTACCGATCACTTCATATATCAATTCAGTTGCGCAATTATCTGCGTCACAAACTCATGCGCAACATTGGAATATTCTAGTTTTAAAAGCGGCAATTTATTTAATTGCTCTTCCTGAGCTAAAACCAGAGCTTTTTAAACAAGCACACACAGAACACTTCAATACCGTAAAGCGCTTATTCCAGCGCTTTAGGACTGCAAATAAAAATTTAGATACTGAAAAAAAATATCAAAATACAAAAGAGTATCAACGTCTCTGGAGTACCTATCTTCAAGATCCAACACAGAGCTTAGAGCGATTTATTCAACATCTGATCACATTAGATACCGCTGAATTACCTGAGTTTGATCGCAATCTACTCAATGATATTCGCATTACTTTTAACTATGTTTTAAAAAACAAAGCGAAGATTGCACGTGCCAGTATCGATACACAGCTTGAACATCAGTTTCTTGATGAAGAACAATTCATTGAAGAAAGTATCGAAATCAAAAAAGGGGCCTCGCCTAAAGCACTGAGTATAGAAACGTTAATTGATGAGCCGCTTCATCGGCAAATTGTTGTCAATCCAACTCAGGCCACACCACTCGCAGCACATTCAGAAACAAGTCAAAACTATATTCTACCGCTTGTTGCAAAACATATTCAACGCAAAGAACATTTACTCACGTCGAGTAGTTTTTTCCCAAATCCATCTAGTATGAACCATCTACTGAAAAGACTTCATGTGGACTACTCTGAACATCAAAATAAAAGTGCTCTGATCTTGATGCTCGCATTTTTAACAGGCAACAGTGTGAATGAGTGGCTATATATACAAAAAAGCAAGCGAGCTAAAAAGTTAAATAACCGCCAAAAATTGATCTATAAAAATGATCAGTTCTTCTTAAACAGTCACTTTAATGTATTTGAGAACCGCAATTTTGAGTATTCAGACAACTTGCTCAATCAGACGATCTATTTAGACATTCCAATACCCAATCTATTCATTGAGGATCTCCGCAAAATGGAGTCGGTTAGTTTCAATGAGATACAGCAATATTTACGCAGGTTAAGACAAGAGTTATTCATTCCAAAATTATCTGTCGTCAAAGTAAGCTCTCTTCTACATCATACTATTCTTTCAAAAACAGGAAATAAACAACTCGCCGACTTGATGACAGGAATTGATGCCAATCAGTCATCATCTGTTTCTTATTGTCATCAGAATATTCCACGATTACATGCACAATATGTTGATATTCTAAAATCACTTTGTGCAGATGTAGCAAGCACATATGAAAGTTGTGTACCTTCGCTCCCTGATTCAATAATTCATTTTGGTAGTCGTAAAGCTCCAAAACCACAGGTCATTACAGAGATTTTTGCTGTATTGAAATTTAATATTTTTTCACAAGCTGAAGACGATCTGATTGCTATATACAACCACTACAACATATGGATGTGGCATATCCTCCTTCTTTTTACAGCAGCACGCCCCGTTGCTGAATTCCCTGGATTTCTTAAAAACTTTAATTTAAAACGCCAAATTTTAATGGTTTCTGACAAAGAAGTAGGCGGCCGTAATGGATTTGGACGTCTAATCCCGCTTTGTTCATTTTTAGTTGAAGAGATAAAAAAATTCCTTAAATTTTTAGAATATTTTTCGATTCAAATCGCGATGAATTACCCACTTTTAAATGATGTCATACAACAAATAGAAACAAGTAAGTTACCCTTGCTTGGAATCATTCAAAATAACAAGTGGACACCACTAAGACCTTCTACAGTCAAAGATTTATATCCTGAATTAGGACTTGCTCATGAAAATTGGCATCGCCACACAGCTCGTGCATTTTTGACTCATAAATTTTCTGAACCTGAAATTTTAGCTCTATTTGGGCATGAACTCATGCAACAAGAAGCAGCACATCCATTTTCCAGTTTATCGCTCTCTCAATTTTCTAAAATTGCAGATGTTTTAGAGCAAATGAAAACATATTTTAAAATTACAGGTGTTGAAGCTCATGTCATCACGCAATAAAAAAATCTCAGAAAAACGCTATGCTGAAGACAGACGTCAATTCAAACGAGATGAGTCTAAAAAGGACATACCAGCTGATGCAGAACAAGAGCTCCGACAATACTTTGATGAACAAAAATTCTCAAATGAAGACTTAATTCAAGCTTATCCTGCAATTTATGAGTTTATTAAACGTAAAGCACCGAATCTTGCCTGGAAAAAATATGCTCATGAATTCTTCCGAACATATATCAAAGACCTCAATAAAAGTAATAACCTAGACCTCCCACTACCTTATCTCACCTTTGAGATGAAACGCGATGAACCAATTTTCACGCTAGATTGGATCCAAGCCGGTCATGAAATTGACATCATCCTCGAAAAACTGTGGCACTACTGGATTCTTGCTCAAGATAGCTCGACGTTTTCTGATGAAGAAATTATTGCGAATATTCTGCTTTGCTCAATGCTATATGGTGGACTAAGTCAAACAGCAACATTAAATGCATTACTTGAACATTTAAAGAATCCCGTAAAAATCCAAAAAATTTGCGATTTAAATATCATCTTTTTAGAGCCACTTTCTCCAAGCTATGGCGATCTATTTGTCGATGAAAAAACAATTCGAAAATCGCGTAATTTTGTTCCAGATCAACTCACACGACTTTGGCTCATTCACTTCAATACAAGGCAAATTCGTGACATCAGTGTAGACGTGAATGCGTATCTGCACCTCATTTTTCAAAAAATAAAACATCCATACACCAACAAGACTTTTAAGTTTTTACGTGAATACGCCAATTTTAATTGGCTACAACTGCAGAATGCAGATGTTGATCCTGCCCTTTCACAATGTTTGTTAGAAAACACACTCACGTGTGGTTTATCAGAACATGAGTTTGAAAACTTTGCATTCCCAAAATTTAAAACTCAATTAAGTGATGAAATCGAACGAAATGTCTCTTCTGCAACCAAGCCCTTACCTGATCTAAATACCTCTGAAGCGGTAGAGAATGTGATATTTATTCATAAAAACTTGCTGAAAATGATTCGCACATCTTCAACGGAACAACCTATTGCTGAACTCATTATTGATTTTTGCCTGCGTCACCAAGGGCAGTTTAATGAGTTTTCTAAACGTATTATTTTGTGGCTCATCAGTCTCTATCGACCAAGTTCAGAGCAAATAAAAAAATTATCAGCCACCTTTGATTTTGATACAACTCAGTACACGAAGGCATTTCGAGACAATCAAAAACTCGCAGATAGTTCAATCTATACATATTACACCCGGATCGCAGAACCGTTTTTAACTCATGCCTTACAATACTTCGATGCCAACGATGACATTAATGATCTGCTGAACAAAATCTATCAACAAATCATTAGCAATACACGACTTGCTGATGAAGCAGATCAACCTGAGTTTAAAAAATCTAAAGACCAAACAATCCGCATGTTGAAACGCTTTCACACCTTTCAACAAATTGTTTTTCAAGCAGAAGATTTCGAACTTGAATTTATTGCATCGCAAAGTCGACCACGGGCACGCATCATAGGTCACACAGCCTTCCAGGTCATATTAAAGAAGTTAAATCAGCTCTTATATGACCAATCCATCTCAGACCATCACTATAAATTATTAAAAATCATTTATATTTTGGCTTACCGTACTGGTATGCGTATTAACGAAATACTCGGGTTACGTGTAAAAGATATCGAGGGTTTAAATCAATTTTCTATCTGGGTTCAACCTTATGGTTCAAAAAAACAAGGGAATCAACATCTGCTCAAAACGGATAGTGCGGAACGGATTGTGCCTGCATACGCTTTGCTAAAAGATGATGAGTACCAATTCTTTAGCGATTTTGTTGTTGAAAAACGTTTAGAGAATAAGAAAAGTTTATATTTATTCAGCAACTTGAATGAAAATAAAAAACTGAATAAACACACTGTCACCGTACCCCTAAAACTGATATTAAATCAGGTCTTTAAAGGGCATCATTACTCCTTTCACTCTTTTCGTCACACTGCAGCGAATCATTTATCGCTTTTACTGAACTGTGAATATGCACCACTTGTGCAAAAGCTAACTGACTATAGCGAAAACGAATATCAAAAAATTCGAGCTGAGCTACTTCAAAATCAACATGGACAAAACCATTGGTTTGTTATTGCACATCTCTTAGGACATATAGAGCCAGTTGAAACATTCAAAAGCTATATTCATTTAAGTTATCTCATAGTTGGTCAAAAACTACTAAAACATCATCCAGATATGCCAAATGAACTGGCTAAAAAAATCATAGGCTACAATGCAACGTTTAAAAATTTGAAAATAACAACGGATGAAAAAGACTTTAATTTTGAGAAAAATCAGGTAGTTCTAGCAACTATATTATTGAACGATCAAACAAACTGGCTCCAAAGTAATGCTACTGACATTCTTAACGAACTGTCAGTACAAACAAATCAACCCCATGACTTTTTTGCTTTCTTCGCCGGCACAGAAGATTCTAAAATTTCACTTCAACGCTTTTATGAAACACTCAACTTATTAGAGACTACTCACGATCCTAAAAGTGCAGCTCAACGTATATGCTTACCAGAAGAGCTCGTAAATTATTGGTATGAAAATGCCCTAAATTTAGCAAACATTAAATCAAAAAAAGGGAATCCCCGTTTATTTGGTATTGATAGCTCAACCCACTTAAAACCAGCAATGCTTGATAGCGCTGAAGAGCTTCATGCAGTGACTTATTTTTTTGAACATCTACAGAAAATAGCTCGTAAAAATCCAATACAAATTGCATGCGCCCTGAATATATTTTTGAATCGAGTGACCGCATCACATACCGGTATCCATTATCGCTGGAAGGATATCGATCAACTCGAACATTTTTACTCCCAGGTTAAGGCTTTATTTCCTGCCAAATTTTGGCACTTATTTGGACAGGATTTGCAAACAAAGTTAGATACTAAACAACAGCCTCAACTTTTCAAATTAGCAAAAGCATCAACAGATAAACATCCATCAACTCAGGAAGAGTTTCCTCGTCTACAACTCTATTCAGTAAAAGATGGTCATGCTCTTGCTGCATTTAAATTTTGCTTACATCTAGCCTGTATTGGCAGACCTCGATCTCTTGAACTGCAAGTTGAAGCTCTAAAAATCACTACATGCGGTTAAATAATTTAACCGTTGCTTCCTTATCTAAATTATGTGTGCTGAAAAAACAGGAGGTTTTAACTTGGTAAACTATACATACTCATCAGGAGTTTACCATGAGCAAGAAACTCAAGACGTATACGGCAGAATGAACCGTACCGGGTTTGTCGCAGACCAACTTTCCCTGAGATAAGAAGCATCGCTTCGCAAGGAAACATCGAGCAAAACGAGATCTACATGATTTTCATCATGCTGAGCAAATCAAACGAATTTGGAAAGAAAGTTCGGGGCGATATGGCGTTCGTAAAGTCTGGCAATAACTGCAACGAGAAGTTATGTTATTGCGCGCTGTACAAGTGCGCTAGGTTATGTGCCACCTTTTGAGTTTGAAAAAATGTTCGATGATAAGATTAACCCATTAGGTCAGGTGGCCTAACTTAAATAAAAAATTCTCCGATAGACTCGGTACGGTGCACACCATCAATAAAAAAATTGGTCCTTAAAACTCAGACCACCTTAAATTAGTGGTCTTTTTTATGATTTAGTACTCAAATAAGTTATCAGATATAATTATTCATAAGCCCATGATAACCACATAAAATATATGCGAATCTTAGTTCTTAGTACTACTGGCCATCCTGAAGCAAATTTAGAATCTGCCCGTTATTTCATCGAAAATAAGAGCAATATTGATAAAATTACAGTGCTCAGCACCACGTATATGGATGAACAAGGTAAGACTGATCTTTTAGTGCAAAGTTTAAAACTTATTAGCCAAGCAGCTATTGAGATATTAAATATTCCAAAAGGTTATGAAGAATCCAATATGTTTGCCATCCAAGAAATGATTTTAAATTGGGCAAACCAACATCCAGCTAAAGATCGTTTTATCTTTAATATTACAGGTGGCACAAAACTGATGAGTATTGCAATGGACCGTGCTTCCATGCTTTTAGGTTCAGCACGTGCCGAAAGTTTTTACCAAAGTCGTGGTCAGCACGTTGTTTGGTACCAAAGGCAGACCAACCAAATTGTCTACCCAATCAACAGCAATCTAAATCTGCAGCAACGTGTGCTGTCACGCGGCTACCAGATTACAAAGCAACAGCCAATCACCGATATTTCACTTGAACAATTGCGCTATGCACAAATCTTAATTGATGTAATGAAAAATGATTTCCAAAAAGGGCGACGCTTTTGCTCATTTATTAATAAATTGGCTTCTATGTCGGATGATGAAAACAGTTTGAATGTTCATTTTGACAATATTCAAGCGGAACAAGCCGAAGGTTTAGAGGTCCTAGCACAAATTACTCAAGAAGCTTTCTTTTCATTTGACAGCACCTCAAGTGTAATTCAATTTAAATCTGAAGAAACACGAGATTATATGAAAGGTGGCTGGTTGGAAGTCTACAGTGGCTATGAATGCTATAAAGCACTTATTGGTTTAAACCCACAGGCAGAACTTGCTATTAATGTTGAATTAAAAAAGAAAGATACTCCAAATGAAATGGATGTCATGTTTATTCATCATGCTCATTTATATTGTATAGAATGTAAAACAGCCAAAACGATGGCACATGAACAAGCTAAAGATGTTTTGTATAAATTATCTTCTTTGCAAGATTTTGGTGGAATCAACCAAAAACAAGCGGTTATTTCGCTGTATAGTTTAAAAGATTACAACTTAACTCGTGCCAATAATTCTGAAATTCGGATATTCCAAGAACGTGATTTACTCAATTTAAGTCAGCTTATTTCAGAATGGCTACAGCCCGAATCGACAAATATCAGTCAAGGCATAAGCTTATAGATCATACGTTTGTAGTTGATCTATGGCATGCTTTTACATATTGAATGATGTGGAAAATAAGATGACCGTTTACTTTATTACTCGCCATAAAGGTGCATTAGAATGGGCTAAAGAGGAGCATGTACATTACGATGTGCATGTTACCCATTTAGCAAATTTTAATGAACTGCGTGCTGAAGATACGGTAATCGGGACTTTACCTATTCATTTGGTTGCAGACTTGCATGTGCGAGGTATTCGGTATGTTCATTTATCCATGCATGTGCCTGCACATTTCAGAGGTTTAGAATTAAGCGCACAACAATTACGCGATTGTCATATCCGATTGGAGGAATTTTATGTTGTACGCCCTCACCCAATTTGATCAGCACGCCCGTGTATGGGATTACAATTCATGTATTGACATGGTATTCGCACAAAAATTATCACAAAATATTGTTTTTTATATTTATAAGAAAAACTGTGAAACATTTTGTCATACAGCAACTTTACTGATACATACTTTGAAATATTTAGCTTCTATAAGCCTTTGCTTTACAAAAGAAAAAAATAGAGGTAGAGTCTGAACAGACTTCCCTGTAGATAAGGGATTAAGACAGATGATTCATGGTTGAATGGGATTGGTTCTATGTCTGAACAGACTTCCCTGTAGATAAGGGATTAAGACGGTTTATTCCTTGAGTATGAGAGGGTGCCCACCCGTCTGAACAGACTTCCCTGTAGATAAGGGATTAAGACTACAAGGTGTCCAACAGGTTGTCCTAATACAGATGTCTGAACAGACTTCCCTGTAGATAAGGGATTAAGACGTATTGTTCACGAATAGCTTTAGTAGGCACACCAGTCTGAACAGACTTCCCTGTAGATAAGGGATTAAGACATGCCTGAACCGTTGATATTGTTTAGATCTTCAGTCTGAACAGACTTCCCTGTAGATAAGGGATTAAGACACGACCACCTAGGCCGTAGGTTATCTGGTAGTGTCTGAACAGACTTCCCTCTAGATAAGGGATGAACGAGGATCAGCAAAGCACTGCTTTGCCCGAGTGCAAGACGAAAGCTTTGCTTGAGT